>DATKDA010000184.1:0-9275 GCA_035512935.1 Pyrinomonadaceae bacterium
ACTTAGAAAGAGCATAAGACCACCAACTGCCGAAGAGGTGACCTAAATAAATGGAGTGATTCGGTATTACCTATCAGCTCTGTTCGTGTAATTTCGTGATGTGGTTTCGTGGATCGTTTCTTAACCGATCCCAAAAAAACCCCGATCCACGAAACCACACTAAATTACACGAACATGATCCCTTGTTCTTAAATTTCTTCACAGCTTTTGGCGTTGGTGATCTTCGTGGTTTTTGGACCACGCTATGGCGCCAGAGTTGGAATCTTTAGGTCCTTGATCAGGCGTTGCGTCTCCAGCATTTCCAATAATTCAGATGCGATCAACCGATGACCCAAATGATTTGGATGAATCAGTTCGCCGAACCACCCTTTGTTTGCCGGGTAGGCAGCCTCGGTCAGTTCAAGTATCTCCAGAAACGGGATTCCTCTTGTTTTAGCTTCCGCCTTGAGAGCCGCGCGGTAACTGGTCATCAGTTGCGCCTCCGGAGCGTTTGTCACGCGATCCCGATAGGGGGCTCCGATGATGATCAACGGCGTGCCGCGTTTTTGCGTGAGGTCGGCGATAGCCATCATGTTGTCGACGTACTCTTTTTCTGATACACGAGGCGCCGGCCGAATTACGGCGGGGACTTCGGGTTTTCGCCAGATCCGCAGCTTTTTGGTTGCGTGCGCAAATATCTGACTCTGATCCACTAACCACCTCATCGTTACGGTGGGCCAGTCCGTCTTAATCGTCTCGCGGTCGGGAAAGTCGCTCAAGCTTGCGTCGTTCCATCCGAAACTTACAGTCACCAAATCTGGATCGAGGCTTTTGAGATCGCGCCCTAACCAGGCAAGGCCCTGATGACTCGTGTAGCCGGGCACAGCCATAGTAATCACCTCAATTTTTCGGTTGTGATTCACTGTCTGTAAGGCCTTCTCGATTAGCATCGGATAGGGAAGCGCAGTGCGATCATAATCGGTCGGTCGTTCCGGCCACACCGCGGGAACTCTGTATCCAAACGTAACTGAATCCCCGAGGCAGACGATGCGAGTCGTCCCAGGTTGTTTCTTATCAATCAGGTAGTCGGATCGAAGGTTTTGCGAGTTAGTTGAGACTATAGTGAAGTCCCAGACAACTCGGTCCAAGTCCGGTTTAAGGCGCCAGAGTAGCAGCGGGTCGCTTTCAAAGATTGTTACTTTTTCGCGGTCTGTGAACTGCGCCTGCTGTTGCGAGCTAACGACGAAGAGATCCAGACCCGAAAGACGCGGCAAGAACAGTCGCGCACCGGCTTCTATTGCCACGAGGAAGAGAATTATGCCCAGATAGATAGTTAACGCGAACGTGAGCCTGCGCCTTAAAGGTAATCTGGGCTCCAGGGTCGAACCTTCCGCTTCACGATTCATTGTGGTCCAAGCATCCTTGAATCAGCGGCCTCTTAGCAGACTTGAGGGTTCACCCGCGACCGTTCGAGCGGGCTAGATATTCTCGGAGATAACGACCAGTGTACGAAGCGGGAATCTGCATAATTTGCTCAGGCGTTCCTATTCCCACCACATGACCCCCAGCGTCACCTCCCTCAGGTCCCAGGTCAATCAGAAGATCGGCGGTCTTGATTACATCGAGATTGTGTTCGATGACCAGAAGCGATCCTCCCGCAGCAATAAGAGCACGGAACGCGGAGAGAAGCTTGTTGATATCGTCAAAATGGAGTCCTGTCGTCGGTTCATCAAAGATGTAAAGGGTCTTTGCTCCGGTCCTCTTTGACAAATGGGCTGCGAGCTTGATTCGCTGAGCCTCGCCTCCAGACAACGTCGTAGCCGACTGTCCCAGGCGAAGATAACCTAATCCTACCTCATCGAGAATCCGCAAGCGGTTAGTCACTCGCGGTACCTCGCGAAAGAAGGTTATTGCCTCGCGTACCGTCAAATTCAGGACCTCGTGGATGTTTTTACCTCGATAACGAACGTCAAGAACCTGTTGTTTAAAGCGTGTCCCTTTGCACTCTTCGCAAACAAGTTCAACATCGGCGAGAAACTGCATCTCGACGGTCACAGTGCCGTCTCCCTGGCAAACATCGCAACGTCCACCCGGCAAATTGAATGAAAAGTGCGAGGGTTCCAACCCGCGCGCCTGCCCCTCTCGCGTAGACGCAAAGGCTTCCCGAATTGCATCGTAAACCTTTATGTACGTAACGGGATTCGACCGTGGCGTGCGTCCAATAGGGGACTGGTCCACCAGGATCACATCATCAACATGCTGACCGCCATCAAGCTTATGGAAGGCGCCAACGTGACCCTGCCATTCTCCTCGCTGTTTCTTCAGGCCGGCATAGATGCAATTGTGAATGAGGGTTGACTTACCCGAACCGCTTACGCCGGTAACACAGACAAGCATATCGAGAGGCACGTCGACGTCGATGGATTTTAGATTATGCTCACTGGCGCCCCTCAGGCTCAATATCCTTTTTTGGGTGGTGCGGCGCTGTTTTGGTTCCCTGATTTCGGCTTCACCGCGAAGATACCGAGCGGTTAGCGAGTTCTGGTCTTTCAAGAGACCATCGAAGCCGCCCTCATAGATGATCTTCCCACCAAGTTCACCCGCAGCCGGGCCAATATCGAGAATGTAATCCGCCGCCCGCATCATCTCTGCATCGTGCTCAACGACAAGCACGGTGTTGCCAATGTCTCGCAGGTTATGTAACAAGCGAATCAGTCGATCATTGTCGCGCGGATGCAATCCGATCGAAGGTTCATCCAGAACGTAGAGCGCGCCTACTAATGACGAGCCCAGATTCGTGGCAAGTTGAATCCGTTGAGCTTCCCCGCCTGACAACGTCGAGGCCAGTCGCTCGAGGGTCAAATAGTCAAGGCCGACATCCACAAGGAACCGCAACCGACGGCGAATCTCAAAAAGTACTCTCTCGGCTATGGCGCCCTGTTCTGGCGACAGCTCGAGCGAATCAAAGAAGGATGCTGCATCCTTGATCGAAAGAGAACAGATTTGCGGGAGCGTGCGTCCCCCGACCTTGACATCGCGCGCTTCCGCCCGTAACCGGCCGCCCTCACAATCGGGACACAAGGTGTAGCCGCGATACTTCGAAAGAAATACGCGAACATGCAGCTTGTACTTCTTACTTTCCAGCCAATCAAAGAATCCGCGAACCCCACTCCAGTCGCCTTTACCTTCGATGATTGCGCGTCGCTGGGCTTGGGCCAGTTGTGCAAAAGGAACGTCCATTGCGATTCTTTCGGACCGGCAGAACTGGCGAAGCTCGTCCATAGCCCATTCGTGCTGCGGCTTGGTCCAGGGCTCGATTGCGCCCTGGGCGAGACTGAGGCCAGGGTTTGGAATAACGAGATTGAGGTCCAACCCGATAGTATTGCCGAAGCCCTGGCACGTCGGGCATGCGCCGTAAGGATTGTTAAAACTGAACAACCGGGGCTCGGGCTGAGCATAAGTGGTACCGTCGTACTTGCATTCAAAATTTTCAGAAAACTTAAAACGTCTTGGCTCAGCTTCGACAGTCTGAATGACGACAGAACCCTGGCCCTGCTGGAAACTCAGCTCGAGAGAGTCAACCAGTCGCTGCCGTATGTGCGATCCGGCAACCAGGCGATCGGCGAGGACAAATACGTTATCGAAATTACCTCGCGTGTAATCGTCAGGTGTCTGAAGTTCGATAATCTGCCCTTCAGAAAAGAGTCGCGTAAAGCCGCGTTGCATCAGGCTCATTATGTGGCCGGTAAGAACCTTTCGGGGCAGAACCGGACGCTTGCCGCGAGAAGCTTCCCCGGTCCGCTTTCCTTGCCCGGCGTGACTATCCTGGCTCGCCCTGAGGTCTGTCAGGCCTGAATCAGCCGGGAAGAGAACATAGAACCTCGTGCCTTCTGTAAGTTCCTGTAGGATTTGATCAGCGACTGATTCAGGCGAGTCCCGGACAACCTCCCGGCCGCAGACTCGGCAGTAGGTCGTGCCTACCCGCGCAAACATAAGTCTCAGATAGTCGTAGATTTCAGTCTGAGTGCCCACCGTTGATCGTGGATTTCGGCTTGAATTCTTCTGCCTGATAGCGATGGCGGGGGCGATGCCGCGGACCTCGTCGACATCCGGTTTATCCATGCGTTCAAGAAACTGTCGAGCGTAGGCTGAGAGGGATTCGACGTAGCGTCGTTGGCCTTCGGCGTAAACGGTGTCAAATGCCAGGGATGATTTTCCCGATCCACTCACTCCTGTCACGACAGTCAAACAGTTGATTGGAATCGAGAAGGATATGTTTTTGAGATTGTTTACGCGAGCGCCGCGAACCTCAATTGCTTCTTGTGCCATGTTTATAGTTCGTACTGGGTAGCCACAGAAAGCATTCCGGAGTCACTCAGAAATCCCCAATAATACTCTGATCGGTTATTTGAAGCGAACCCTGAAACTTGTGCTTTGCCGGGTCACGACCTATTCGATAATTGCTGGGGCTATCACATGTGGGCTTCGACCAAGGTTTATTAGTCGGGTGCTTCGCGAACGCGGGTGCACTGAACCGCAAACGACAGGCTTTTAGGAATCGAAGTCAGTGGCTTTGATTGCGCGGGGCCGATTTCAGACGCAGAACCGCGCTCTTGAACGTGTGTCCCTATGCTTCTGGCGCTTCTTCAAAGGGCAAATCTGGTTGAACCACGGATCGATCACGGGCCACGACATAAAGTCGCATAGCAACAGAGAGGATAGCGAAAGCGATAACGATCCAGAGGATGGACCAAAAGATAGCGGGAATGCCTGTGACGTTGGCCATATTCACGGCATCAGTGGGAACGCTTGGGGCAAAGGGCGTCGACAGAAAGAAGACGGTCTTAAGGTCTAGCAGGGCGTTCAAGATACACTGCACGGCCAGGAAGCTCACAAAGAAAGTTGCCACTCGAGGTTTCGCCAATTTAGCCACGGCAATAAGCCCAGCCGAGAGTCCTATCCCCGCCAATAATGTAAAGGGCACGCCTGAGAGTACTCCCCAGGAAATAAGCGGCTTCAAGAAACCATAAACCAAAGTCAACGTAAGAATCACTCCCGCCGAACCAATCAGTACTAAGCGTGCGGCAACGGCCTTGCGAATTAAGACCAAAAGCAAGGCCCCGTATCCCATGGCAGCGAGATAGCCGGAGCTGGCCACCAGGATCTGCGAAAAGACCCCGCCTCGAGTTGTATAGGTTTCGCCGCTGGCATTCAATGCGACGCTCAGGCTCGCGACGGAATTGCCAGTCAGTAACGCCGCAACAGCGTGGCCTCCTTCATGTATAAAGGTGACAAAAAGCCGAAATGGATAGGTCAACACTTCAGCGAATGGTATGAACCAAAGCACGATCGAGATTGCGGCTGCGGCCAGCAATGTGATGGCTTGTGGTCTGGCGTCCTGGGAAATGCGCACTTTCATTTCAACTCTCCCCTACACGTTTCGGCTTAAACAATGTGATAAACGCAAAATAAATTGCTGAAGTTCCATCGGGTGCCTAGCCGGCGAAGGCCCTGTTAACCGTGTCGATGGAAATCACCTGATTTTCCGCCAGTCTTAGTTTCAAGTCGGATTTCACTAATAGTGATACCCTTATCGAGGGCCTTACACATATCATATATCGTTAAGGATGCCACAGTAACCGCGGTAAGGGCCTCCATTTCTACTCCGGTGGAGGCGTCAGTCGACACCTCGGCAAGAAGTGCAACACCATGCTCTTCCACCGTGGCTTGAATGTCGATATGAGTCAAAGGAAGCGGATGGCAAAGGGGGATCAATTCTGCCGTGCGCTTTGCGGCCATAATACCGGCAACCCGCGCGGTTTCGAGCGGATCACCCTTTGGTGTGCGATGATCGCGAATGGCTTGAAGCGCTCCGGGCGACAGTAGTACCTTAGCTGAGGCAACCGCTCGACGTCTGGTTGGGGGCTTCCCGCCCGTATCGACCATTCGCACGCGGCCCTGCTCATCAATATGCGATAGTTTGTTCATATGAATCCGTGATCTTAGAAACGCTTGGGGCTTGAGACCGCAAGTGAACGATTTTTCGCAGCTTCCCGAAATAATCGTATCCGAAATTCTAGACTGGATAAAGAGTCGTGAGAATCTCTACCGACAATTTGGGCAGTAGAGGGAATGTCGAAAGTCGAAGTCCAAGCGTTCAAGCGTCAGGTGGTACTTGCTGAGAGGCTGTCGTCGGCTACGCGCTCGGGTTCCCTTTCCTTCTCGTTTTCACATTCTTGCCAGGAGAAGGGAACTGGGCCATAGACGCATTGGTAGCCGTTCGTTCCGCAATGCACGAGTCCGCCGTTCTGACGCCTAGCCTTCCGAGCAGCAATTCAAATTTCCGAAAGAACTCGAGTTTCTCAAGCAGAGGATTCAACCACCCGACGGTAATGCAGTAGTTAGTGTCGAAGGGTCGTGAATGATGCAATTCGTGGTGCTCCTTGGTAAGAATCAGGCGCGATCTTTGGAGAAGGCGGATAGGCTGATTTGTTTCTTCTGCGTGGGCCCACCGATGAAAAATGTTAGTAGCGACGGCGGCAAAGGCTACAAGGGTCAATGAAAGAGCTGCGAAGGCCTTAGTGCCCGAAATCTCAGCTTCACCTGCCATGCTGTAAAGAAGAATTCCAAGCACTGGCACCGCAATCAGACAAGCGTTACCGATCGTGAGAACCAGATCGTGTCTACAGATTGCGCCCGGGTAGATGTGGTGGAGCCGGAACGGCTTGATTAATCGGCCCAGAACCGGTGTGTCTTCAGAGCCGTATGTGTCAGCAAACCAATGCAAAGTTCCGGTTAGAAGGTCGGACAGGATCCAGGCCAGCGGGACAGCAATCAAAATGGTCCACAGAAGGCCTTTTGCAGAAAGTGCGTCGACGGCGATGTAAAGATTTGCGACCCACAAGACCGGAAAAGAATAGGTCATGACATGTTCGAGGAATGAATGGATCGGACCTGACTGTTCCTCGACCTCGTCCACGTCAGGTATGCGAACCGCAAGGGGGACCTCCTCGATACTTGATGTCTCTATCTGGGCCAGCGAGAGTGTTGGGGTTTCGAACCGGGATTGGTCGGAATCTATGTGAAGATGTTCGGGTGCGTTACTTACACTCACGCGATTCAGTTATCCTTTAAACTGCTACGAGAAAATACAAACGATCAGATTCACACGAGGCGGCATTCTCAGATCAAAAAGTCGACATTGCAAGGAATGATTGCTAAGAACAGGAATGATTGCGTTTAGACCGGCAGTTGCACGACCCTTACAACTGAGTTTGCTTCTACTACCGAATCTCCGTCTCTTATATTGATCAACGCTGTGGCCTTTGCAAATGCTACAAAGTCCGAAGAACCGCCCCACTTCAGAGGCTCCGCGATGAGCTGACCAGCCGTGTTAGTAGACAATCGCGCCGGAAGGTAACTCTCTCTTCCAGTGGCGCCTCTTACGCTCCGGGCAAGGATGGCCCAGTGCTCAGGAAGAGTAGTCTGATTTGCGCCTTGCATTGCAAGAATGGCCGTACGTGCAAATAGATTGAAAGTAACGGAAACGGAGACAGGATTACCCGGAAGCCCAAAAATGAGTTTATTGTTAGGCAGTTGGGCGAAAACCGTCGGTTTTCCAGGCTTCAGTGCCACCCGGTCAAAGAAGATCTCGGCACCAAGTTCAAGTAACGCGCTCTTGGTAAAATCGTAAATTCCCATTGATACACCGCCTGAAGTAATTACCAGGTCGGAACGTTCGGCGGCTTCATTGATCTGCCTCTTCAAGAGTGCGGTATCGTCGCTGGCAAGGGGGAGGAGTTCGATCTTCGCACCGGCAAGGGATGCATAAGCGGCAATAGAATAGTTGTTTGAATCGCGTATCTGATCCGGTCCGGGCCTCCGATCGACAGGGACGAGTTCAGTGCCCGTGGCCAGGACTGCTACCCGCGGTCTTGGAGCAACTTTGACCTGCGAATAGCCGAAGGAAGCGAGGACGGCAACTGCTGCGGCATTGATCTGTTCTCCCTCACTTAATACAGTCTCGCCTGCCCGGACCTCGGTTCCGCGGCGCACGATTGAGCGCCCGGGCACTACCGATTCCAAAATCTCAACAACTAAACTGTCCTCTACTTCGCGCGTGACCTCAACCTGTTGAACTGCGTCTGCGCCCACCGGCACGGGTGCACCGGTCATGATTCGCACAGCTTGTTCCGGTTGCAATACATGGTGCCAGCCACGACCCGCGGCTGACTCGCCCACAATCTGTAGACGGGTCGGACACCTTTTTACGTCGGCGGCGCGCAATGCATAACCATCCATTTGAGCGCGATCAAATGGAGGGAGGTCTGAATCAGCGATTATGGGTTCTGCAAGAAATCTACTCTGCGAATGAGCAATCGGGACCTGCTCGGCGGAAAGCTTCTGCACTTTATTCTGGATGTAGCCGAGAGCATCATTAACACTTAGCATTATTAGATTGTAGCGCAATTCCAAGCACCGCTGTCAGTTAACCTTTTTTCTGGGTCCTACCCAAAAAAGGCTGCCTCCAGGTCCCTGAAAGCAGCCTAATGGATCAGATTCGCAAAGGCGGGCCCGTGACCGTTACCCATCCGGATGTTGTGCGCTACTTCATGACGATTCCATAAGCCGCCCAATTGGGGTTGCAGGCTGGAACCAGGAACCAGGGCTGCGAGATATGTTATTTTGGATATGGGTGATCCTACTCGCATTATCGATCTTTCTAGGGATGTCATTGCCATGTCTGGATTTAAGCCGTTTGAAGATGAAGATTTAGACATCGACTTTACCGGTCTGCGTCCTGGCAAAAACTCTTTGAGGAATTAGGTACTTCTGAGGAGAACGCCGTCAAATCCCGTCATGCGAAGATTTTTATCGGCAAGAATCGCAGCCTATCCTCATGAAGAGGTACTTGCATCTCACTATTCGGAAAAATTAGGCTAAGTTGCACTATTTACCTGTGGAGTGCTAGTTTCGAGTGAACAATAACTATACACCTTTTCGGTTACGGGGGACCTGGCCGACGGTCTCTTAACCTTCGGTCCAATTTAGGGTGGGGCAATGAATATATTAGGAATATCAGCGTTCTATCATGATAGTGCCGCCGCCCTGGTGCAGGAGGGCAACATAATAGCTGCGGCTCAGGAAGAGCGCTTCACGCGGCGCAAACATGATGCCAGATATCCGGAGAACGCCATTGCATACTGCCTCCGGGAAGCGGGGATCGAAGTCTCGGACTTAGACGCGGTTGTTTTTTACGAGAAGCCCTTGCGCAAGGCTGAGCGACTTTTGGAGAC
>DATKDA010000185.1:0-12070 GCA_035512935.1 Pyrinomonadaceae bacterium
CCAAGCGCACCCAAACACTCCGCCAACGTCCGCTGCCGGCAAGTGAACATCGGAGTATCGCGCAATGTATACGAACTCGCCTTCGTCTCGCGCAGCTCCTGGACCAGGTCGAGAAAGTCTGCCGGATTATCGGTCTCAAACGCCACCACAAACTCCTGATCGTCAAGACCAAATGAATAAGTCGTGTGCAGCTTAACGGATCGGTATTTCGAGCCAATGCGAATGTGCTCGTCCATCATCTCCTGTCGCTGCTCGGCACTCCGCGTGTACCATTCACGGGTCTTCACAAACGGATAGACGAAAAGATAATCTGACTTGCCCGGGATAATGTGCAATCGATCTTCCACGTGCTCGGGATTGTCCTTGTCGATGTACATCGAGCGCTTCGTCATCGAGAGGAATGACTGGGTCGGTTCAATGTACTTGGCCATCTCTGTCTTATTCAGCGACGCGGTCATCGCTTGCATTGGGTCTAGTTCATAGCCGATTCTCCAGACCATGAAATCGACATTGGTCCGCAAACCAATTGTCGAATAGGTGTGAATCAGCAGCTGCCTGCGAGACTCATCAAACGTGCGCACAAACTCCTGCTTACAACGCTGCTTGTCGCCATCATCAAGCAAGCGCCATTCGGGCCGGGCACGGTAGAAGGTGAAGTTAACAAACTGGCGGGGCAAGGTTGCTTTCGGCTCTGACGCTTCAACAGAATTTGTGGCGAGCCGTAGCGAGCCGCGTATTACACTGCTATTCTCCTTCTCAGTAGTCATGCAAGTTCACCTCTGAAGCCTTAATGTTGGCGAGAAATAACGTATGCTGGACGCGAGTTTATTCTGCCCGCGATCAGAGTGGATTGCAACTTGGCAGTCAACGATATCGTGATGAACGCAGCTACGAACGGTCCGACCTAGGCCAGAGCCAGACAGAAACGAAGAAAAGGAGGTTCCATTTGGCTCAACAAATGAACAATTCGGCAGGCTCGCGGCGTGATTTTCTGATGCTGTTGCCGCTCGGTATCATCGCCGGAATGTTCGCTACTGTGGCAACGGCGGCCTTT
The DNA here is from genome assembly GCA_035512935.1 of Pyrinomonadaceae bacterium. GTDB lineage: Bacteria > Acidobacteriota > Blastocatellia > Pyrinomonadales > Pyrinomonadaceae > PSRF01. The sequence continues at coordinate 1,055 of DATKDA010000185.1, forward strand.
CGTTTTCTGCGACCAGTACGTACACAGACAAGGGCCGAGTGGATCGATGTAGGGAGAATCGATGAAGTGGAGGGAACGAGACCGATCGCTCGCAAGGTAACTCGGGAATACGTCGCGGGTTGGATCAAAACGCGTGAGCAGAATACCGTCTATATTTTGCCTGCGAGTAAAAACAATGTCGTGTCTGCAATCTGCCCGCACGAAGGGTGCGAGGTCGCCTGGAGCGACCAACGGAACATCTTTGCTTGCCCCTGTCACGACAGCAATTTCACTGCTGAAGGCGCGCGCCTCGACGGTCCGGCGCCTCGTGGTCTGGATCTACTTCCCTCCCGAGTCGAGAACGGAGTCCTTCAGATCCAACACACCTACTATCCTAACGATGATAAGAGCGGATAACTCGGGGATGACCGTTCCTGCCAAAACTGGGGCTTTGCTTACGCCGGGGAAGGGGCAAGTAAAGGATCTCGCGTCCTGGATCGGCGCAACCACCGGCGTTGTCTTAATGCTTCTTGCGCTACAGTTTGTTACCGGAATTCTGATCAGCTTCTATTACGTTCCCTCGACCGCTCATGCCCATAGTACAGTGGCATTTATCGAAAAGGTTCTGCCGGCTGGATCATGGATTCGCTCCCTCCATCATCACGGATCGCAATGGCTTACCCTGTTTCTCTTTCTGCACATCGCGCAGCTCTTCTGGCGCGGCGCTTACCGCACACAGCGAGCCAGCTGGTTAATCAGCATCGTCCTCCTGGCGCTGGTATTGAAAGCGGGCGGGACCGGTTACTCGCTCCCCTGGGATCTCCGTGCGTTCTTCAGCACGCGCGTAGCAGAAGCGTTAGTAGGTGGTCTGCCTTTGGTGGGCAATACGGGACGCCGCTGGCTCCTGGGGGGCGACGAAATCTCGACGCTTACCCTATCTCGTTTCTACGCCTTTCATATTCTCGTGGTCCCATTTTTAATTGTGCTTGTTGGTGGGATGCGTCTCTTACTCGGCTCGGCCACCTCAGATCACCGGATCCCTAATTCTGCCGAAGCTTTCTTCACCAAACAGTTGGCTCGCAACACCATCGCCGCGGGGTTGGTCTTCGGCGCATTGGCTCTTTATACGAAGAGTGTATATGCGCCTCTTGGACCAGCCGCGACGGAGATGACATCCGAGTACCTGCCACGACCGGGGGCACAGTTTGTGTGGCTCTATCAACTTTTGAAGTATGCGCCCGGCCGCCTGGGTTCAATCGTCGCCGCCGGTTTACCTGCGGTCATACTGCTGGGCCTTGCTGCACTGTCCTTCTTTGAATTCAAGTTTCTGAGCCGAATAACGGATCGACCTCGTCGCCTGGTGGGAATCACACTGCTCTCGCTAACGACCGTTCTGGTCACGGGCCTCACGGCGCTTGCCTATATCTCTGACCAGATGGATCCAAGAACGCGAGAACAGTTACTGAGGCAGGCCGCCGCGGAAACAGCTTTCCGAGCAGAACCCTTCACTCCGGCGCCAATGGTATTTGAATCAAGGGTTGCCGGACAGAATCAAAACAGTAATTCCGGACCACCTGAGTCATACCTGCGGCTATGCGCAACGTGTCATGGGGAGCGCGGCGAGGGAACGCAGCAGGGTCCGTTAAGATTTCCTAAACTGCTGGGTGTCGCGGCAAAACCGCAGCGCACGCTTTCCGACATTATGGCGCTGATCGATGATCCCGAAGCCTACGGTCTTGAGCCACCGATGAAATCTTTTAGGGGCAAGCTGACCGAGGAAGAGAAGCGCGCGATTGCCGAATGGATCGTGTCGCTAAAGTAAACGAAATTAAGCAGGGTCAAATTAGATTGCGAACAAACCTGGTCGAGGTATTTACGATTCTTCGATTACGATTTAACATTTCCACTAGCTCTTAGAAAATGGCATTTTGGAGTAAACAAATGAAATCTTTTAGCCTCTCCCTGATAGCTGCGGTAACTCTGTTTACTGTGACTGGATGTGGCGGCAGCAGCTCTCCCACGACACAAGGCCAACCAAGTCCCTCGCCCTCCGCGGTCCAAACCGTTCAAGCTACGGACCAGTATGCCGGGGCACGAGAGACTTTCGAACAGCGTTGCGCTGCCTGTCACGGCGAGAAAGGAGAGGGGGGAACCGTAAAGGTGGAGGAGGTTAAGCTAACGGTACCAAATTTGGGTAGCGAGCATGCCCGGGAGCATACCGATGACCAGTTAATCAGGCAGATCACAAATGGCGGAAAGGGTATGCCGGCTTTCAGGGACAAGCTGACCGCGGAGGAGATCGAAAGGCTCGTCCGCTTCATCCGCCATGAATTCCAAGGTTCGTGAATGGTGAATGGTAATTGATTCAACATTTGCTATTTACCATTTACGATTCCCGATTTACCATTTACCATCCAAATGCTTCTGCACCCGTAGCTCAGTTGGATAGAGCGTTTGACTTCGAATCAAAAGGTCGCAGGTTCGAGCCCTGCCGGGTGCACCACTATCTTAGTCCGGAGCATTCATTATTTGGCCGGGGGTAGAACCACCCAAAGGGGCCCCCTCACTGGCCAGAACAGTTTCTGCATGACGAATAAAGAGTCGTATTAAGCTGGCCCAATTCTAACACTGAGAGACTCCTAACCACCCTGAATAGCAGGAGTTCGTCCATTAGCAAGCAAGTGTCAATGCCCGGCGGCACGAAACTGGGCCATTATGAAATCCGCTCGCAAATCGGCGCGGGTGGAATGGGAGAGGTCCATCTTGCCGAAGACCTGAACCTTGGTCGTCACGTCGCTTTAAAGATCCTGTCGCACGACCTAATCGAAAATCCAGAGCACTTACAACGGTTCGAACGAGAAGCACGCGCAGTTTCGGCCCTCAATCATCCAAACATCCTTACGATCTACGAGATCGGCGAGTCCGAAGGCGCTCATTTCATCGCAACTGAGTTCATTGAGGGCGAATCGTTGCGCCAACTCCTTGGCCATGGTCCATTGGAGATTCGAGAAGCTCTTGATATCGCTATCCAGATTGCTTCTGCTTTGGCAGCGGCGCACGAAGCCGGAATCATCCACCGCGATATCAAGCCAGAGAACATCATGGTGCGGAAAGACGGCCTGGTGAAAGTTCTGGACTTTGGACTCGCTAAATTGCTCCGACCGGAAGTGCTGCCAATCGACCCTGAAGCCAAGACCAAAGCATTTCTGAAAACTAATCCGGGAATTGTAATGGGAACTACGCCTTACATGTCTCCCGAACAAGCGCGCGGTCGTGACCTTGATGAACGCGCCGACATCTGGAGCCTCGGGATTGTGCTTTATCAGCTAGTGACCCGCAGCCTGCCCTTTGCAGGCGATACACGGAGCGACATCATTGCCTCGATCTTGAAAACCGAGCCGCCGCTGACGCTCCACGAAACTGAGCCAGTGCCCGCCGAGTTGTCTCGCATTGTCAGCAAAGCGCTGCGCAAGAACCGCGAGGATCGCTACCAGCACGTCAAAGATCTACTGATTGACCTGAAGGACTGCAAACAGGAGTTGACGTTTTCCTCGAAGCTAGCTTCGTCCCTTTCTCCCGAGCAAAACTCCGGCACAACCTCATGGAAGACAGTCTCACGCAGAATCAGCATAGCTGAAGGTCACAGCGCTTCAAGTTCGGAGTACATCGTCAGCGAGATTAGGCGCCATAAACTCGCAGCTTTCGCAGTTCTCGTGGTTCTGATCGGCTTACTGACGCTAGGGTCAATTGCTTACACTCGCTACTTTGCAGGGAGCGATCAAATTGATTCGCTTGCTGTTCTGCCTTTCAGTAACGAAACGGGCGATTCGGAGTTGGACTATCTAACGGACGGTCTCAGTGAAAGTTTAATCAACAACCTATCACAACTGCCCGGCCTTAAAGTTATTGCGCGCAGCTCATCCTTTCGCTACAGAGGAAGTGTCACAGAAGCTGAGAAGGTGGCCGGCGCTTTGGGCGTAAGAGGAATTCTTACCGGAAGGGTGTCTAAGCACGGTGAACAGTTGCAAATCAGTGTTGAGTTAATGGATGTCAACGATAGGACACAGGTTTGGGGCGCCCAGTACGAACGCAGCAACAGCGATTTGATGGGGGTGCAGAGGGAGATTGCCCAGGAGATTTCCCGCAACCTGAGATTAAAACTCACTCGCGCCGAGGAGAGTCGTGTGGGGAATCTTCATACCTCAAATGCAGAAGCTTACGAACTCTATCTTAAGGGACGTTTCTATTGGAATAAACGGACCGGTGAAGCTCTCAGGAAGAGCGTTGACTATTTCAACCAGGCAATAGAAAAGGACCCCTCCTATGCTCTCGCATATGCCGGTTTGGCGGATGCATATGTAGTAATCCCGTTCTTCTCTGTAGGCTCACCTCATGACTCCTATTCCAAGGCAAAGGCCGCGGCCCAACGCGCGCTCGAGATTGACGACAAGTTGTCGGAGGCGCATACGGCGTTGGCAGCCGTGTTGATGGATTACGAGTGGAACTTAACGGAATCCAACGAAAGTTTTGAGCGCGCCATAAAACTCAATCCCAATTACCCGAACGCATATCACTGGTACGCGAGAGAAAACCTGACGATTATGGGCCAGTTTGACGAGGCGCTGTCAAACATGAGGCGCGCTCAGGAGTTGGATCCACTTTCATTAATCATCAATGCCAACCTGGGCAAGGTTTACTTCAATGCGCGGCGGTACGACGAAGCGATCGAACAATTAAAAAAGACAATCGAGATCGATAGCAACTTTTTCTTGGCCCATCATTACCTGGGTTCGGCCTATGCGATGAAGGGTGAATATGCGGAAGCACTGGCTGCATATCAAAAGGCTCATTACCTAAACCAGGCCGACCCGCATGTATTGGCCCTGATGGGACGCCTTTACGCTCTAACCGGCCGACGCTCTGAGGGGCTCAAGTTGTTAGGCCAACTTAAATCAATGGCCAGAGAACATTATGTAGCGGACTACAGCCTGGCCTTGGTTCACGCCGCTTTGGGTGAAAAAGATCAGGCGTTCGCTCTGTTGGAGAAGAGTTACCGCGACCATTCAGTCGACATGCTCACCCTCCACTATGACCCGTTAATCGACAATCTCCGTTCAGATCCTCGCTTGTCTGATCTCATCAGGCGGATTGGCATAGTCTAAGGAATTCGAGTAGCCTGGGTTGCAACCAGCTGCCACCCTGACGGTCGTTTCACATAAACTCTTGTATACCTGAAGACACCTGAGAAGTCCTGGCCTTGGTCTGCGCCTTTCGAGGTGCTGCGGCCCGTTACGACGGCGGTATCACCATAGACCCGGACTTTGATGTCATCAAACTTCAAGGATTCGTATTTTATGGCGCCCGAGGTATAGCCCTCCAGCATTTGTGCTTTAGTCCTCACAATGGCGTTGTGCGTAGTAAAGAGGTAATCATCTGCGACGAGCTGAGCATAGGCTTTGGTATCTCTTTTCAATACCGCAACTCGTAATTCCTCCTCCAACTGTTTAATGGCATTTTCGAAACCATCGCCGCCCTGACCGAATGCAAGCGATGATGCTGCCAGAATTAGGATTGGGACAAGAAACAATCGTTTCATTTCGCCCACCTTTCTCCCTTTTCGGGTATGTATAGACTCGATTAAGTTACGGCTGTTTCCTGGTAAGAAACTATTTGCCATTTGCCGCCCCGGTTCACCCAAACCTCAGTAGCGTAGACTGGGACGAACGGCTTCCCGTCAAACGATCCTTTGAGATCGCACCGGTAACGAAGAATGACGACATCTTTTGTTACCCTTGAAACCCTTGGCTCATCAATGGTGTAGGAGGCGATGGTTAGCTTTTGAATGTTCGCGATATCCTCTTGAAGGTTTGAAGGACCTGTTTGGGTAAAGGCACCATATTCGGGAGCCGCAAGCGCCTTTATCGCCCCGATATTTCTGGTTTTGTACGCCTCCCAGGTTTCCCTGGACTTCCCGACGATCATCTGATCAAGGCTATTCTCGGCCTGATTATTTGTGCTCGATTTTGCAGCCGAAATGATCTGGGCAAGGCAGAGAGGGATAGCCACAACAACTGCGGTAAGAATAAAGAGATTCTTTCTTTTCATCATGTCGATCCTCCCGTTTTTAGATAGTGACCATAGATAATAGGGGGAAAACAGATCCAAAAGTGTTCACGCTTCGCAGTGGAGATGTCAGGCGAGGTCCTTGCGCTTTTACCGAGTGTGTCAAGATCCAGTAGCCCGCCATTTCAATTTCGACCTAACAAAGCCTCTTTGGACGGTGGGACACCACACGCTTTAGCGTCGTGGTGTTTCAATTTCGACCTGACATCTGCATGCCTCACCAGACGCGAGACACCACACGCTTTAGCGTCGTGGTGTTTCAATTTCGACCTAACATCTGCACTAGAGTCGTGGTGTTTCAGTTTCGAACCGTAGTTATCACGACTTGGAACGAACTCTTGGTCTGCGTCATTTAGGCTGAAATTGAAACTCAACTAGGGCGTGTGGCGTGGGCCAAGGAAGGCTTTGTTAGGCCGAAAATTGAAGCCTCCACGACGCTAAAGCGTGTGGTGGTCTCTCTCTCCAAAAGAGAAAGGCCTTGTTGCGGCTTCAGAGACCCCAGAGGGCGAGCTGAAACTGAAACTCCACCAGACAAAACAGCATGGGGTATCCTGCTTGAAACGCGGAGTTTGGTGGTTTTGACCTTGAGTAGCTCGGAAACTGTAGATTCTAACCTCTTATGTGATACTTTATCGCCCCTTCCCTTTCACGTGAAAAGGCAAGGCAACTATGCAGTACCCGTCGCCCCCAACTATCACCCAACTGCTAGTCGCCTGGCATGAGGGAGACCAGGATGCGCTTGCGCAACTGGCGCCCCTTGTCTATGCGGAACTCCACCGCCTGGCCCATGGCTATCTCGCGGGTGAGCGTCAAGGTCACGTTCTTCAAACTACCGCGCTGGTTAATGAAGCCTTCGTTCGGTTGATCGACTGGAACCAGGTCGAATGGCAGAGTCGCGCCCATTTCTTCGGGGTTGCCGCCACCCTCATGCGTCATATCCTGGTGCAGTTTGCACGCGAACAGCAGGCTTTGAAGCGAGGTGGTAAGAGCGTGCGGGTCTCACTTTCGGAAGCCGCATCTGTACATACGGGCCAAAATCCTGACCTTGTAGCCCTCGACGACGCATTAACGACACTGGAAAAATTGGATCCCCGTCAGGCCCGCATTGTCGAATTGCGCTTCTTCGGAGGCCTCAAGTTGGAGGAAGCAGCCGAAGTGGTGCGCGTATCAGTGAGCACTGTGCGTCGTGATTGGCGCATGGCCCAGGCGTGGTTACGCCAGCAACTAAGTGCAACGACATGACTCCAGAACGCTATCAAAGTATCGGCCAACTCTTCGACGCCGTGCTGGAAATCGCTCCAGAAGACCGAGCGCTCTGGCTGGATCAGAATTGTGGGGCGGATATCGAGTTGCGCGCAGACGTCGAAAAGCTGCTCGCGCATCATGTCGATTCAGATGACTTTCTCTCGCGTCCCGCTATTAACGTTGCTGCCACTCTACTCGCCCAGAACCGAGGAGCTTCAATGCAGGGGCAGTTCGGCCACTACGCGATCATATCGCTTCTTGGGGTCGGCGGAATGGGTGAAGTCTACCTGGCTGAGGACACCCGGTTAGGACGTCAAGTTGCACTAAAAGTCCTGGCCCTGGGCCTTAAAGACCAGGAGCAACGCCTCTTACGACTCGAGCAGGAGGCGCGGGCAGCCTCTGCTTTGAACCATCCCAACATCCTTACGATTTACGAAACCGGAGAGGCCGATGGCGTACGCTTTATTGCTGCCGAATACATCGGGGGAGAGAATCTGCGTGATCGTCTCGAACGTAAGCGATTCACCATCGAAGAAACCCTCGATATCAGTGTGCAATTAGCGGGAGCCCTGGACGTCGCCCACCAGGCTGGCATTACTCACCGCGACGTAAAACCAGAGAACGTTGTCTTACGCAGTGATGGTCTTGTCAAACTTCTCGATTTTGGAATTGCAAAACTGTCCGAGCGGGTGACCCAGAGTGGTTCTGATTCTAATGAACACGGTGCTCGATCCCTGGTCCACACCAGTCCCGGAACGGTTATGGGCACAGTGAGTTATATGTCTCCTGAACAGGTACGCGGGCAGGCGGTGGATGCGCGCTCGGATGAATGGAGCCTGGGCGTATTGCTTTACGAGATGCTAACTGGCTCGCTGCCTTTCTCCGGCGAAACCGTGAGCGATACGATCGCCTCAATTCTCAAGACTGAACCTGAACCGCTCACGAATCTGAATCCGGAAGTTCCCGGTGAACTCCAACGCATTATTCTAAAGACACTTCGCAAAGATTCAGAGAAGCGTTATCAGAACACCCGCGATCTCTTCATCGATCTACGTGACCTCAAGGACGACCTGGATTTTTTCGCCAAACTCAAGCCACCGGAAACTCAGGATGCTTCCCTGGTCGCATTTGCGACGCCCGTGGACAATAACTCCACGCCCTATTCCCAATCTGCCGCCGAGAAGCTCATCACCGGGATCAGGATTCACAGCCTTGGCATCGTGGTTGCGGTTACCGTTCTTGTCGCTTTGGTCGCAGCCACTGCCTTCCTCGCTTACTTGCAACACAATCAACCGGGGTCAGACGCAATCGATTCGCTCGCAGTCATGCCTTTTGCCAGTCTTAAGCCCGACCCCACCACAGATTATCTTCGTGACGGTCTAACGGAAAGTCTCATTACCACGCTGTCCCGTCTGCCGCAACTCCGCGTCGTGCCAGCCAGCACCATGTTCCATTACCAAGGGGATGAAGCTGATCCGCAGTCAGTCGGTAAAGAGTTGGGAGTACGCACTGTTCTTACAGGCAGGGTTTTCCAGCAGGGAGATGAACTAATCGTAAGCGCTGAACTGGTCAATGTTGCTGACGGTGCGCAGCTTTGGGGCGAAACTTACCGCCGTCGTACCACCGATGTAGCTGTCATGCAGCAATTAATTTCTCGGGAGATCTCTCAACATTTAGAGCTTCGACTCTCAGGCACGCGGTAGCGATAACTTAACCTCTGGCGCGTCACGTTCTGGGGCTTACCTACGTCGAGCAGGGACATCAATCTGTTGAAGCCCACCAGCTTGAGAAATACTGAACTTGGCCAACCGACACGGGGAATTCGCCACGTCTCAGGCTCGCTCAGCTGATATTTCTCCTCACGTGAACATTTGTGCTCGCGAATTTCCCCTTAACCAATGAGTAACAACTCTAGTGCGACTGTCGCCAGAGACTGGTGGCGCGACAGGCTTTAAAAACGCTCTATCAAGCACACCCTGCTTTATGAAAACGAGAGGAAAAACAAAATGAAAATCAATCGCAAAATCATCACTTCTGTCGTCGGGCTTTGTTTACTGTTTTCTGTTGTTGGGCTAGGCGTATTTGCACAGGTAAGTCGTCCGTTCCGGAATGGCACAGTCTGGACTGTGGCATTCATCAAAATGAAGCCCGGAATGGAAACAGCTTACTTGAACTACATTGCCACCGATTGGAAACGCAATCAGGAGAGCATGAAGAAAGAGGGGCTAATTCTTTCTTATAAAGTCTTGACCACCGAGGCGCACTCTCCGGGAGATTGGAACATCATGCTGATGACTGAGTTCAAGGACCTCGCTACAATGGAGGCCAACGAAGCCAAGGCGGACGCTCTTGCGCAAAAAGTCGTTGGTGACGACCAGAAACAGATGCAGGGTTATCGCGAACGACTCGAAATTCGAGAAGTGATGGGAGTCAGACTCAGCCGAGAGATAGTTTTGGAGCCGCAACGATAGTATTCTCTTCCAGCAACATTGTCCGATAAACTTCAGTTTGTCGTTTTGCATTAGTTAGGAATCCGCAAGTAAAGAGCGACTACAAAGTTTACCAGGGCGCACCATCATTGTAGATTGGCAGACCCTCTGCTTGGTCTGAGTGTTCTCATTGTTCGCTGTGGCTTCGTGGTGAATCTTTCAGCCCTTCTTCGCTTGCGGTTCTGATTCCCTGCTCTTGACAGGTTAGCTCGAAATACAGGACGCTCTTTACACTCTTGAGTTCCCGAGCAATGCAAAACGACAAACTGAAGTTTATCAGACTGCTCGAACCACGAAGACAGCGATGAAAGCCTTTGGCCACGCTCCCATTGCAGCACTCCTCGTATCAGTTTCGTCCCTGTTCACGATGCTTCAAGCCTGGACCAGCCAGGACGTCGTCGTGCCTCCTTATAAGAATTCGTCCCTGACAATCGAGCAGCGCGTGGATGATCTGGTCGCGCGCATGACGCTCGAGGAAAAGATCTCCCAGATGATGAATCAGGCGGCGGCGATCGACCGGCTGGGAATTCCCGAGTACGAATGGTGGAACGAAGCCTTGCACGGCGTGGCCCGAGCGGGCCATGCTACCGTATTCCCGCAGGCTATCGGCCTCGCGGCCACGTGGAATACTGATCTAATGTTCGAAGTTGCCGACGTAATTTCGACCGAGGCGCGCGCGAAGCATCATGAATTTGTCCGTAAAGGCGAGCGTGGTCGCTATCAGGGTCTCACGTTTTGGAGTCCAAACATCAATATCTTTCGCGATCCACGTTGGGGGCGAGGGCAAGAGACTTACGGCGAAGATCCCTACCTGACTGCCCGGCTCGGCGTGGCCTTTGTCAAAGGTCTTCAGGGAAACGATCCACGCTACCTAAAGGTTGTTGCCACGCCCAAGCATTACGCCGTACATAGCGGGCCAGAACCGGAACGTCATAGCTTTGACGCCATCTCATCGCAGCGAGACCTGGAGGAAACTTATCTGCCGGCATTTCGCGCAACGATTCTGGAGGGTGGAGCGGAATCGGTAATGTGCGCCTACAACCGAACCAACGGCGAGCCCTGCTGCACCAGCAAACCCCTTAATGACATTCTGCGCAAGCAGTGGGGATTCAATGGCTACATAGTTTCCGATTGTGGTGCAATTGACGACATCTATCTCCGACATCGCTATGTAAAGACC
>DATKDA010000186.1:0-6576 GCA_035512935.1 Pyrinomonadaceae bacterium
TTCCGGATCATCTTAAGTTGCTTATGTACAAGGATCTTTATATCAACTTTCCTGTAATACTTCACAGAAGTGACCCGGGCGGCGTTGCTAAGACGATTGAAGCTTTTCGGGTCCTGATCCGCGCCCTCCTGACGCTAAACCTTGACCAGGTTGTAGGATTCACGATCGCGTTTGATTTGGAAGGCAGGCAGGTCCGAGTCTCAGTTTTAGGTCATATCACCGATCTCGAGGATTGGCTGGCTGAACCATTGTCTGTGCCTCCCTCTTCATCAGAAGAGATTTTTGCTTGGGCTGAAAAGGTAGCAGACTTTCTTCGTCGAAAGTATCCGGTTGCCAACGATCGCCCCGCACTGGAAGAGACGTTGAAGCCCTCTGGAGTACTTCTCATCCAACGACGCTTCCTCGCAAATAACATCGACATACGCTTTCAGGAGACGGATCGAGGGCTGAAATATGGCCTCTTGATTCCTGATAACGAGAATACCTTAAAGGAACATGTTTTACGCGGCGAAATAGTCCCCGTGCTTGCCTTTTTTAAGGAGGCTTCTCTGTGCTCCAAATGCCGCCAATCCTACAGAAGCTGCGGTTGCTCAAAGATGCTCGACACCGGCGTAGCTGAGGAAATCATAAAGGCTCAACTCGTAAGGCCGCATTGGTCCGACCGGCCTATTTACTGACACGATTTGAGATTGTTTGTTTCCATCTCCTGGGAAGTTCTCGTCGAGCTTCCGGCAGGCTCCGTCGGGCCTCTGACGCGAAACTACTGTTAGCATTCCGGCAGGATGCCGGTAAGTTTGCTGTATCGCCTTCACCAACCCAAGTGAATTAGTCATTACTGATTCCAGCGGTTCATACTATGCCTTCGTAAGTAAGGACGGCGCTTTATACGTGAATGATCGACACAATTGATCTGGTAAGTGCCGACATTAATGGTCAGGTTTCCGTAGCGCAGGGTCAAAATGAAAAATAAGGATGGGGCTAAGATGGTGGCGGGATGTGTTCATACGAAGCCAGACGAAGCGTTACCTTGACGACCGCTAAGCGCGTAAATACTGGCTTGTATGGTTTGGTAAGATTAAGCGGTGCCGCAGCCACGGAACTACATTCTCGTTGAGACCGCTTGCATGCAAAACCGGATTTGTAAGACGCCCCCATTAGCAAACCGACAGAAACGTCTCCATGTGACCGAGGTGGGGGTTCAGTCGTGAGGCCTGAGCTTATTGATGGTAATTAAAAGCCGAAAGATCCACTCGCAAAGGCTCAAACGCCGTAAACCGCAATTCACTACGAAACGAAAATTCTTCTTAGTCTCGATGGCCCTCTTTTTCTTTTTTGAAGGGCAGATCATGGAAATTGGTACAGGGTCCTTTTCGCGCCGTGCCGGCTTCACAATTCTCGCGCTTTCTACGCTGCTTCTCATCGCGTTGGCTCCTCGACGTCCTGCGCGACATATGTGGATCGCATTCGTTGGCTGCCTTCTGATCATGTGGCCACTAATTGCTTTCGTCATTCCAGCCAATGTCGCGTGGATTGTCGGAGCCGGCCTCGCTGTAACGCAGGTTGGCGTGACGTTGGCTCTAGCAATGCGTTTCGCCGTGAAGAACTTTCTTCAGCTCCAGGAATTACAAGCCACGGCACCGGTGGCAACGCGGTTACCTTTGGCCCAATGCTCTTTCGTTCACATTACAGATCTTCATGTGACAATTGATGAACGGACGGCGCGCTATCAGGGTGGTCGAGGAGGTTATGAAGGGCTCCAGCGCTGTCTCTGCCTAATCAAGAAGCTTCGCCCACGTTACGTATTCGTGACCGGTGACATAACCGATACCGGGAGCCAAATCGAGTGGTCACGATTTATGGGTGCTATTCGGGCAGAGGTTTCCAGCTCCACCCGAGTAATTATGGCACCTGGCAACCATGATCTCTCTCCGCATTATGCCGAGGATGGTCATCACAAGATGCGATCCTTTCTCGAATATCAAGCGGCCCTCGCCCCTGACCTTGTTGCGTCTAATGACCAAACGATTGGCACTGTTGTCGCTGAAGCTATGATCGCGATTGAGCCGCGCATTGATGAACGGAAGTCTGAATTACAGCGGGCTGCCTCTTTTTGGCCCAATCATTTCTTGTGTCTTTTAGGGGGAGAGGAGGATCTTTATAGAAGAATGTTTCTTTATTCGGCCTTGCGACCGGAGCTACAAGGCCTACACGATATAGCCAAAGAAACCTTGCTTGACGATTGGTTTGAAGATCGATGGCATGACTTGTTCCCGCTACATTTGGCCGCCCCCGAAGAAGGCATCTTCCTGATCGTTTTAAACAGCATCTCACCTTCGATGCAGACTATTGGAGACAGCGCTCTAGGAGCCTTTGGCGCGGGCCAGCTGAACCGATTAACACAGCTACTGGATTCAATCGCACCTTGGACACGCACCGTGATAATTTTGCTGCATCATCCTTGCTTCCGGCGCCCTGGCGAATGGCGTCTACCGTTCCCGAACCCGTTCGTGAAAGGAACTGGTTGGTTTAGCAACCTTCAGCAGATGTTTGACCTAGCATTTTTGGCACATGACGCCGAAGAGGGACGTAACTTCGTCGACCTGGTCTCCGCCGTTGCCGATAAAAAGCGTGGTGTAGACTTCTTCATTTTATGTGGTCACCGACACCATCAAGCTGCTGGTCAAGCGGGTCGCGCAACCTTTCTTGAGGGAAGCTCTCTGTCTGAATCTGACGCAAGTGCGTGGCTCATATACTTGGCATCCGATCGCCCTGTGTTGCACTCAGCGTCTCTGTAAGTAACTAAGTTTGTAGCGGCAATCGCTTCGGAATCGTTTATTGTCCGTGGTCAGCAATTTAATCGACGGCGTAGAGGAGCTAACAAAGCTGCCTGCCGGTAGATTCGCAATCATGATTATCGGTCGAGGTCGTGAGGCCAAATACCGATTGAGCCTTTGGTAGGATTCGACGAGGCAATTTTCAACTTTCGGATCCGCGCGTCCATTAGCCGTCCAATGAGAGTTCCCGTGAGTCCGTAAAGTACTTACTATACATGCCGCGAAGTTTCAAAGAATTACGGTGAGCAGGGTCTCTTTCACGGCAACATGAAATGCTCCAAGACTCAAGATGGGGCTAAGATGGTGGCGGGACGTGTTGATACGAAGCCAGCCAAAGCGATACCTTGACGACCGCTAGGCGCGTAAATACTGGCTTGTATCGTTTCGTAAGATCGGGTAGCACCGCCGTCACGGGACTTAAAATCCGTTGTCCGTAAGGACGTGCGGGTTCGACTCCCGCCCTCGGCACCAAAACTTTGGTACAAATTGTTTTCATTGATTCGCGGGAAGGATTCGAATCAGGTATTACCCTAACACTTTTGCATCATCCCATACTTAGGATCTACCCAAATGACTTGACAAGGCTAAAACGAGAATAACAATGTGCAACCTAACCGCTCAGCGGCCTTCTGAGTCAGTTGAGACCGGTAAATGTCAGATACCGATCTACAAAGGGCGCGACGCTGATCGAAAGGCTAAGATCCTCGCTAAGCCTGAACCTAAATACACAACTGCGGAACGGCGTCAGTATCGTGGTGAGAGCATTACTTTGCGAGCGGTTCTTTGTGGCTCAGGCGAGGTGATGGAGATAACAGTGAAATCCGGCGTGGCTCCGGGAGTTGATGAAAAGGCTATCGACGCTGCCCGAAGGATCCAGTTTGTTCCAGGCCAGAAGGATGGTCAACCGATCTCCACGGCGGTCACAGTCCTGTACAAAGTGAAGTGACATGTTTTTGGGCCCCCCTTCTCCCTCACCTGACCCACGCATTCTGAACTACTTGTTAATTTCACCATGCGACGAACCCGTCAAATTGGCACCGTAAATGGACGTCAATCCGGAATCACGCGAGCGATTACAAGACGATTTCCCTATGCCATTTATTTCTCCGTAGAGGACGACCTTATTCTTGTCATCGCGGTTCTCGACACCGCCCGGTGTGAGGATGCCTTCAAGTCCGATTCGCTCCGGTTTTTGCTTCGATTCTCCGCTCCTGAGGATCACGAGAACCGCCCAACAAGTCACGTCAGAATCCTTCACCGATAACCAATTCTCAGGATAGCTAGCGCCAGCGGCAGCTATCGTTTAAGATGCCGACGTTTCGGAGAGATTCTAATCAGGTTCGATAAGTCACCATTATCTCGCGGAAGATTTGCGCCCGTTGAAGTACAAGAGAACAGATCCAGCTTGTCATGGTCCAACTCGAGCTAAACGTACAGAATCAGTGGAAAACTAAGTGGCGGGAATCTCCCTCAACCCACATCTGTCGCAGTGTCAAATCCGTCGCAGCGACAGATGCCGTTAAAAAGAAAGAGATAGATGAAGCGTTGTCCCAAATGCAGACGTGATTACTACGACGACAGTTTGCTCTACTGTCTCGATGACGGCAGTGCGCTGCTCGAAGGTCCAACGTCTGACAAAACATTTTCTGATGAGCCGCCAACTGCCATCTTGTCCGGCAGATCCGCCCAGTCAGTTCGCCCGCAGCCGAGTCAGGACGTCGGCCGCAGCAGTTCGATCGCGGTTCTGCCGTTCGCCCACATGAGTAGCGACCCGGATGACGATTACTTCTGCGACGGGCTGGCCGAGGAGTTGATCAACGCGCTCGCGAAAGTGGAGGGCCTCAAAGTGGCGGCCCGAACGTCGGCGTTCTCGTTCAAACGGAAAAACATTGATATCAGCGAGATCGGACGGCAGTTGGGAGTTGAAACGGTGCTCGAGGGTAGTGTCAGGAAATCTGGTAACCGCCTTCGCATCACTGCTCAGCTTGTCGGGGCTGCCGATGGATATCACATATGGTCCGAGCGGTTCGATCGCGAAATGCGGGACGTATTCGAGATACAAGATGAGATCACTTTGGCCGTTGTGACCGTGTTGAAATCGATGCTCCTGGGCGACCGTGGATCGCCGTCGATGACTTCGCTCGGGGAGCTGAAACACTTTCGGACCGATCTCAAAGCCTATGAGCTTTACCTTCGTGGAAAATTCTTCTTCAACAAGTTCACTTCCGACGATTTTTTCCGGGCAATAGATTGCTACGAAAAAGCGATTGAGATCGATCCGAAGTTCGCGGCAGCCTATTCGGGTCTGGCGGACGCGCACGTTTTCCTGACCGAGTTCGGCCCCGTGCCACCGCACGAAGGAATGCCGAAAGCAAAGGAAGCGGCGCTAAAGGCTTTGGCTCTTGATCCCTCTTTACCAGAAGCACACTCTTCGCTGGGTATCGTGATAGGCGAGTACGAATTCGACTTCACAGGAGCATTGCGAGAACTGTCGACGGCATTGCAGTTGAACGCGAACAACTCAATGGCCCTACAATACTACGCAGCCCTGCTTTCGCAGTTCGGTCGTCACGAAGAGGCGGAGGTGTATTACCGCAAGGTCGAACAGTTGGACCCACTTTCACCGGTCGTGAACTGGATAAGCACGTTCGGGCTTTTCTTTTGGCGCCGTTACGACGAAAGCCTCGAGCGGGCCAGAAAGCTTCTCGAACTGGAGCCGAACCTCTTGCCGGTGGTCCTTGTGTCCTCGTTCTGTTATCAGATGAAGGAGGAATACCCCGCAGCGGTCAGCGCCTACGCGCGGTTCCTTGAGCTTGGCGGATTGCCTGATCTGTCTGCGGCTGCCCGCGCGGCATTCGAACACGGCGGGTGGGAAGCCTTTTTACGGGCCATGACCGGACCGGAGGCGTGTAACAAGCTGAGCGCTTATATAACAGCGGCCTTTTTCACCGCTCTCGGCGACCGCGATGCGGCGTTCCAGTTTCTTGAAGAGTCTTACGCGCGACGCGAAGGCTATTTCGTGATGCTCAAAGTCGACCCCAGGATGGATCCGCTCCGCGATGACTCCCGGTTTCATAGCCTGTTGAACCGGCTTAAGCTGCCCGACTAGGTTCGATCTGGTTTCGTGGATGGTCTAAGAACTGATCCACTAAATGAGACTAAGTTACCCCAATGCCAAGCAGACATTAGACAGGCTGTGCAGTGCAGTGCTGGAGATTCTATCAATGGGCCAACACTCTTCCATCAAATTTCAGGTCAGGAAGGGCAGTTTACTCACGCTCCTACTTCAATATGAGGTCCATATCTAGCTTTGCCACAGATCTGGCAAATGAATATATTCGAATCAGAAATCTTTGCGGTATCCGCGCGACTGGCCGCCGTCGCTCGCCAGCGCGCCGCCATCGCTCGGTCAGTGTCAGCTGTTGAGGGCGGCGGCGGACTGAGAGATTTGAAGCGATTCGAGCTGAGGTTTGACCTTGGTGTCGTAACAGGTAGGGCAGATGCCGTGTGAGAATTCGGCCTGCGAATGGTCGCTGACATAACCTTCGACATTCTGCCAATAATTCAAGTCGTTACGGATCTTCTTGCAGTACGAGCAGATGGGCAGGATTCCCTGTAATTGCTTGACGTGGTCCAGGGCAACTTCAAGCTGCTGAACCCGCTCAGACAATTTCATTTGGAGCTCGACGATCCGTGCGCCAACCTGTACGCGCACCCGCAACTCTTCACGATCATACGGCTT
>DATKDA010000187.1:0-4397 GCA_035512935.1 Pyrinomonadaceae bacterium
AGATAACCAAGTCTCTGGATTCGGTCATGGCAATTCATCACATCGATCCAATCACGAGCCTCGAGGCGACCGACGAGCGCGAGCACCTTATTAGTGGCAAGGTCAAATGGATGAAGCGTAAGACCGAAGTCCTCGTGTTGTGTCAAAGGGAAAAAGCGAAAGGCGCTGTCTGCCGCCCACTGCATGACTACGCGCTGATCTTCCTTACTAACTTCGGCTTCAACGAATCCGTCACGATCCCTTAGCAGGCTCAGAAGGTATCCATGGGCCCGGAGCACTTCGCTATCCGCTTCCCAACTCGCAGCTACTGCACTCGTAGTATCGTGAAAGAGATCGATGTCGCGAGATATACGTGTGGCGCCCGTAAACACATTCAGCGCCACTGCGCCGGCAACATAGCTTTCGCCAGTCTCCAGACGTTGCCGCGCAATTAAGCGACAGATGCGGCGCTGGAATTCTGTAAGAGCCATTGTCGGAGCGTCGCAGCCTTCCGAAACGCCAACGAATCACCATGACGCTCTATGTACTCCAGAACGCGGCATGCTTCGAGTGGGGTCTCGGGATAGTAATCCTCGCGAAGAAACCATAAACAACGCGCCCGATACTCATCGACAAGCGCGTTAACACTTTCCATAATTTCGCTTTCGCCTTCATTCATCAGGCTGAGTCTAGCGGCCTTTGCAGTTCCTCACAAGGCAGCTTAGGTAATGAAAAATTTCCTTATGAGCGGCGCTCAAAGTTTGCTGCTGCGTATTGAGTTCTCCCGATTAATCAATTATCTCAGCATCGGAATTCATAGGCCTATTTCTGTCCTATTTATTTAGCGCGAACGACCTCATCCATGATCAGAATCCCGGGAATTCCACGTTCAAGCGATACGCACGAGGCTTTGTTGTAGGACTAGACTAAAGTGAGAATATAGCATACGCTTTTCACCGAATCACAGGCGCCGCATGTGTCTCTGTTCGACCGTGAAAAGGGTGGGGACTCTAATATTTCAAAGTTGGTAGCAGACTCTTCTATTAGCAGCATAATCCATATAAGCAAAAGAATTCCTGAAAGGCCCCTCGAAGATGAAACTCTTGCTTCTGACCCTCTGCTTGCTGACTTTTCTTGTACCTGTTGAATTGCGTTCGCAGCAACTCGCTACCGCATCTCTGGGAGGACGCGTCACCGATCCCAACGGCGCGGTCGTGCCAGGCGCCAGAGTGACCGCGGTGCACCAGGGAACAGGCGCGAGACGAGAGACAATCACCAACGACGAAGGCCTCTACGCATTTCCGAATCTGCCAGTCGGTGAATACGAGCTCCGAACAATGGCAAACGGATTTAAGGCTGCTGTTTTCAGGCAAGTGTCATTGCAAGTCGGCCGCAGCGCAAACCTTGATATCACCCTTGAACTCGGTGATGTCGAGATTACCCTTGATGGCGACTTTGACTCGTTGAGGGAGATGGTTAATACCAGAACTGCCGAAGTTGAGACTTTTGTCAGTGCTCGCGAGATCGAGAACCTCCCACTTAATGGGCGTAACTTTCTCGAACTGGCACTGCTTGCACCCGGAAATGCCCCGGCTCCGAACTTCGATCCGACGAAGACTAACTCAGTTGTAATCTCTTCAGCCGGACAATTCGGACGCGGCGGCAGCGTCACCGTCGACGGCGCCGATACAAACGATGATGTCGTTGGCGGTCCAGTTCAAAACGTTTCTCAGGAAGCTGTTCAGGAGTTTCAGATGGCAACGAACCGTTTTGACGCGCGCCTCGGGCGTTCGGGTTCGGGGGTGATCAATGTCGTTACCAAATCCGGGACGAATGAGTTTCACGGATCGGCGATGGCCTTCTTCCGCCACGATAGTCTTCAGGGGCTGCCTGCTACGTTCGAGCGAGCAAGCGGGCCGGAGCCTCCTTTCGACCGTCAACAATATGCATTCTCTTTTGGCGGACCCATTAAGAGAGACAAAGCATGGTTCTTCGGGTCGTTCGAGTATCGCAATCAGGACGGCGCGGTGCTGGTTGGCGAACGCGACCTTGCGTCCCGTTCAATCAGGAGGAGCTTTGCACTCGCGCCACTTGACGATCTGCTCAGCACGGAAAGGCTTGACTGGCAACCTACCAGTCTCGACAGCTTGTCTTTTCGTTACTCGCTTCAACGGGAGGAGAGTGTGGCGGCTAGTACGCTCATCCGCTCCATCGGCTCCGCCTCACAACGGCAATCAAGCCGCAACAACACGCATTCTTTCTTGAGCAACTACACGCGCGTGCTCTCACCGCATAACATCAACAGTTTTAGTTTCAGTTTCAACACGTTCCAAAACCGCACAGTTCCCGTAGCACCTGGACCGCAACTGACCTTCCCCAGTATTCAGGACGGCGCCTCGTTTCGCGTGCCGCAACAAACGGAACAGAAGCGATTTCAGTTTAGCGATGTGTTTACGACCGTCCGCGGCACGCACACGCTGAGTCTTGGCGCCGACTTTCAACATGTGCGTTCCGGGTTTCGTCTCGATGTATTCCAGGCCGGCCGCATTGAATTGATCGAAGATTTCCCGGACTTTGACCGCAATGGTGACGGGCGCGTGGACGATGACGATCTCCTGTTTGCTGTCACGCTGCGGAGCGCCTTTCCCGACCGGCCGCTTTTGATTCCAAACGCAAACAACAACCACTTCGCAGTCTTTATCCAGGATGACTGGCGGGTCCGGCACAACCTGACTCTCAACCTGGGTTTGCGCTACGAAATTGATACAGACGTGAAGAACATAAGTCGGGTCGATGAGATCAACCCGCTCGTTCAACCCTTTCTGAGTGGACGGCGCTCTCGCGACAAGAATAACTTTGGCCCGCGAGTTGGCTTCAACTGGTCCACTGCTGACGGGCGAACTTCAATTCGAGGCGGTTACGGCATCTACTACGACCGCATCACCTTGCAGGTCCAGTCTCTGGAGCGTGGGCTTGACGGGCGGGCTCTTCCGATTGAGGTGCGGGCCGGGAATGTCTTCTTCATCCCTCCACCATGTCTTTTTGACCCAACTTGCGGGCAATTTCCTCCGCCGGCGCCCACACTAACAAATCCTTTCGTCGGTTTCGTTCTACCCGGCGCCGGCGCGGGCGGCATCAATATCATCGACAACACCCTTCAGAACCCGATGGTCCAACAAACAAATCTTGGGATCCAGCATGAGTTCGCGCGCGGCTACGTCGTCCGCGCCGACTACGTGCATAACTTCGGCACTCATTTCATCATCGGCCGGACGATAGGAGAGGTTTTCAACCCAGTGGTCGGAGGGCCAGATCTCGTCAAGAACCTTGAATCAAGCGTCAAAACCAAATATGACGCGCTCCTTCTGAGCGTCGAGAAGCGTTTCGCGGGCCGGTTCGGCTTTCGCAGTTCATACACGCTTTCGAAGGCGTTCAATTATGCCAATGACGACCAGATTCCGTTCTCGAATGGACCGATCGATCCGGGGAATCTGCAACTTGAATACGGCCCCCCGCCGAATGACCAGCGCCACCGGTTTACCTTCGCCGGAACTTTCGATGCTCCGCTTGGCTTCCGCCTGGCGCCAATTTGGACCATCGCTTCAGGCGTACCGATGGATATCCTGTTGCCCGACGGAAGCTCTCGCATCCCCACTTTGCAACGAAATGCCGGTGGCATAATCTTTAAAACCGGCGCCGAGCTGAATGCATTTATCCAGCAGCTTAATGCCGCTGGTGGAGTGCCCGGTGTTGGCCCATTACCGCTTGTACGGGATGGAGCGCGCTTCAGCGATAGTTTCAACTCCTTTGACTTACGACTAACGAGGCCAATCCGTTTGGGTGAAAGAGTGAGGCTGGAGCCTATTGTCGAGGTCTTCAATCTCTTCAATGTGACGAACATACTAGGCGTTTCAAATGTGAACTACTCGGGTTTCTCGAACGTTTTGGTTCGCGACAGTAACGATCCGACGAGCGCCGGTTTTTTGCGCTCGTCGAGTTTCGGCAATGCGATCACAACAGCGGGCGGAGTCTTTGGATCCGGTGGTCCACGCGCCTTTCAACTGGCCGCGCGAGTGACGTTCTAGATCTGCACGCCATCTCCGTGCCTCCGTATCTCTGTGCCTCAGTGGTGAGATTTCGCTAATTTATGGTGGATTACACAGAGGCACAGCGCGGCTTCGGCCGAAATCAAATGAGTGCTTGTGGTGCAGGGTTAAACCCAAACCAGAAGTCCCGCACAGGAGTGTGGCAACGCGTTGAAATTCCATCTGCCACCTACAAAGCCGAAGGTTTATCTACAATCCCCTACACGTTTACATACTGTGTCAAAAGTCCTTCATAGTGGGTCGCAGTCAGTACCGAAGCGCGGTAGCGTCGGGTCACTCTTCATAAATGCGGCCGTAATTGGAAACAAGACC
>DATKDA010000188.1:0-3581 GCA_035512935.1 Pyrinomonadaceae bacterium
GCGTTGCGATGTCACCCCGTCCCCGTGTCCCCCTGCTCCGTGTCCCCCCGTCTCCCCTGTCTCCCCGTCGCCCCGTCGCCCCGATTGACTTCGCCCCACATCTTGCGTAAGTTTCTGGTTCTTCCAACGGCACAAATCAACTCACCCGGAAACCCTAAGCTTCTGCTTGCCCGAAAAGGAGTCTGACAATGTACGCACCGCAAAGACATATTCACCATTCGATCTTATTGATTCTCTCTCTACTCGTTCTGTCATGTGTTCCGGCCTTTTCTCAGGAAGGCTACCGGAAGCCACCCAAGGAAGTCCTCGATATCCTCGCGGCGCCCGTGACGCCGACAATGTCTTTAAGCCCGACTCGCGACAACATCCTGCTGATTACCGGGTTGCGGTATCCACCTCTTTCAGACCTTGCGGAACCAATGTTGCGGCTCGCCGGCTTGCGAATAAACCCGCGAAACAATGGCCCGCACCGTGGCTTCTATGCCGTTGCCCTAACGCTCAAGAGCATTGCGGATGGCTCTGAAGTCAAAATTGACCTTCCGGCCGGATCGAAGATTGGTACTCCGCAATGGACCGCCGACGGTAAGCACTTTGCCTTTACGAACACTCGACCCACCGCTACTGAGTTGTGGCTTGGTGACACGAGCACCGGCAAGGTTCGAATGCTGAAGGGCGTAACTCTCAATTATGCCTACGGCAGCCCTGCCCAGTGGATGCCTGACAACAGAACATTGCTCGTGCAGTTGGTCCCAAAGAAGCGCGGCGCTGCCCCTACTGCCTCGGAAGTTCCACGCCAGCCAAATATGCAGGAGAGTTCCGGTAGAGCGGGCCCGGTGCGCACTTTTCAGGACCTTCTTCAGACTCCGCATGACGAGGAGTTGTTTGAATACTATGCGACTTCGCAACTGGCATTCATTGACTCTGTCAGTGGCAACATCAGTGAGATTGGACCACCGGCTATCTTTCAGACTGCTAATCCCGCCCCGGGTGGCCAGCACATTCTCGTAGCTCGAGTGCAGCGCCCATTCTCTTATCTCCACCCTGTCTTCGCTTTCCCGAAGGAGGTTGAAGTCTGGGATCGCAAAGGGAAACCGGTTTACAAGGTCGCAAGTTTGCCGTTGTTGGACCAGGTGCCTATTGACGGCGTCCCCACCGGTCCGCGCAGTTACCGCTGGCGCCCAACTGAACCTGCCACACTCGTTTGGACTGAAGCGCTTGACGACGGCGATCCAAAGAAGAAGGTCGCACATCGCGATCGCATCGTGATGCTGAAAGCGCCTTTTTCAGGGACTCCCACTGAACTGATCAAAACGGAGCATCGCTTTGCCGGATTGTCCTGGGGAGAACGGGACGGACTTATCCTCGTCTCGGATTTCGAGCGCGATCGGCGCTGGATCAGAACCCTCCTGTTAAGCGCGGACAAGCCGGGCGAACCAAAAGTCATCTGGAGTCGCAACTCCCGCGATCGCTATGGTGATCCCGGCTCGCCAGTCTCAAGGGTATTGCCGAATGGCGAACGTGCGATCTTGCAGAATGGGGACTGGATCTACCTTGTCGGAAGCGGCGCTTCGCCCGAGGGAGACCGGCCGTTTCTCGATCGCCTTAATCTTCAAACCCTGAAATCTGAACGCCTGTTTCGGAGTGATGCAAATAGTTATGAAGCGGTGACGGGACTGTTGACGGATGACGGGCGACAGTTTGTTACCCGGCGCGAAACACCTTCCGAGCCACCTAACTATTACATTCGAAGCGCTGGTGATACGGCCGCTGCACACGCCGTTAGCACTACGGCTACGACAACAGTTCGCGCGCTAACTCAGTTTCAGGATACGACACCACAGCTTCGTGGTATCAAGAAGCAACTGGTGAAGTACAACCGTGAAGATGGCGTGCAGTGTTCATTTACGCTCTACCTGCCCCCGGGCTACAAAGAGGGCACGCGGCTGCCAACCGTCGTGTGGGCCTATCCACTTGAATTCACGGATCCAGGCACTGCCGGTCAGGTCACCGGCTCGACGCAGCGGTTCACGCAGATAGGCGGCTCGTCTCACCTGTTCTTCCTGATGAATGGCTACGCGGTTCTCGATGACGCAACAATGCCCGTGGTCGGCAATCCTGAGACGGTGAACAATACCTACGTTGAACAGATCGTGATGAGCGCGAAGGCCGCTATCGATAAGGCCGTCGAAATGGGAGTTACGGATCCCGCGCGAGTCGGCGTTGGTGGGCACAGTTACGGCGCGTTTATGACGGCAAACCTGCTGGCCCATTCCGACCTGTTTCGTGCCGGCATCGCCCGCAGTGGCGCTTACAATCGTACGCTGACTCCTTTCGGGTTCCAGAGCGAGCGCCGCACATTGTGGGAGGCTCCTGAACTTTACATCAAGGTTTCGCCTTTCATGTTTGCGCACAAGGTCAACGAACCGGTCCTGTTGATTCATGGTGAAGCGGACAACAACAGCGGCACGTTTCCGATTCAGTCCGATCGAATGTACCAGGCAATCCGCGGCAATGGCGGCACAGCGAGACTTGTAACATTACCGCTGGAGTCTCATGGTTATGTGTCGCGGGAGTCGATCGAGCACGCGCTTCACGAGATGCTCTCGTGGTTTGATAAGCATGTGAAGAATGCGCCGTCTCCCAGCTACTCCCAGTAGCGCTCGCTCCAGCGGCGCTTGCGAAACTTCTCTTCAGACCAGAAGTTTCGGAACACCTCGATCTGCGGTTCGCTTGAAGCCTCTGCTTCACCTGGCATGATAATGCTGACTACGTCGTACCGATAAGTGGCGTCCATGAGTCCAAAAATACGACGATACGCGCGGGCTGCACGTGCTATCTGCCGCTGTTTCCTCAGATCAACATTGACCTGAGGCGCAGCAAACCAGTCCGAGGCCCGAGTCTTCACTTCAACAAAACATAGAGTCTCACCATCGTAGACGATCAGATCGATCTCGGCGTTGATCGTTGCGCCAAGTCGATTGCGCCCCACCGGGACTGTAAAGTTGGACGCGACGAGGTGGCAGCCGGCCTGTTGCAAATAGGCCGCCGCATACTCTTCACCTCGTTTTCCTAATTGAAGATGGCCGGTTGATGTGTTGGAGGATGCAGGTGAGGACTGCCCGGACATTAGGTCGTTACCTCATTTTTCTCGTCGCGATCATAGGCGACCTTTAGCCAATGCTTCACCTCATCGTCTATGTCCGTCAGTGCTGTGATCGGAATGCGGTGAGTGATTCGATCTTTTCTGGCAAAGCCGCCCGTATCAATCAGTTTTCCCTGCGCCTTCAGATCGCCGAGTGCAAATCCGAAGTCGATGCGTGTTCGCGTCGCCGGCTTGACTTGAGCAATGACGTGATTTCTATAGAAGGGAACGATCGTTTCACAGGGGCAAACCCTCACGTCCTTGCCCAGCTTAGAGGCCAGTTTCAGCAATTGCTCATACATGGGCCGAAGAGCCGCTTTGCTGCCCGAGAACATATTTTCGACGTAACCTTCCGCCGCAACCAGATACTCGTCGGGGTTACCCGTTTCACTCCCTTTGCCATCAGCTCTTTCGGCCAACCACCAGGCAGAATTTGTTC
>DATKDA010000189.1:0-24181 GCA_035512935.1 Pyrinomonadaceae bacterium
CTTCACCACGAGTGGAACATAAGCTTGCTCTGCTTCCGTATTCCTGGGAATCGGCAGCAGAGCGAACGGGACATACTGCAAGGCGCCATCAGCTACAACCACGAGACGCTTGTTTCCGAGTTCGCTGGCAACTGGTCGAATCACCATCTGGCTTAATTCAAAGGCCACGTCCAGCAGTTTAGAATCAGCCTGGGCTATTCGCTCTCTCCTTTGTGCGGCAGTTTCGCCAACTTTAAAGAGGCTGCGAGCTGTCAGTAGCTCGTAAACCTGTCGTGCCGTTTTCTGGATTTGGTCGCGCCCGGGAAGCTCATAGGTCTTTAGCGTGTTCTGAGTTACTAACCAAACATAGCTGCGTTCCGTCCCAAGTGAGTATTCCAACAACACCGTGTCCTGGTCCAACTGCTCCTGAATTTGTCTTATGCTGAGAGGCTCGGGCTGTGTGAGGGAAGCATATTGGGGGCTGCTTTTGCGAATAGCAGTTCTCACCTGCTCATACTCATCTTCAAGGGCATTGATCTCTTTGTTCAACTGAGTTAAAGGCTCCTGACTACTATTCTGAGCCATAAGCTGTATCTGACGCTGGGCCTTGGTATTAAGTTGTTGGATTAGATCCTGTTCGCGTTCGATAAGCTTTGTGTCTACGCCCTGACGAATATCTACTCGGGCTTCCGCCAGGAGTTCTGTCAAGGTGCGCGCCCGAGCACGCTCGGTAGTTTGTAATGCCAAAGCATCGTATCCTTTAGTTGGCTCAAGCCGATGCATTTCCATTAGCAACCCTGTGCAGAACTCATAAGCATCCTGCTTTGAGGCTAAATATGAGGCTCGCAACCTGTCGGCGCTTACATTAGCCCGCACATCTTCAAATAGTGAAAGCGATGCTTCAACATGCTGAAGCGCTTCTTCCAATTTGCCCTGTTTACGCTCGGTACGAGCTAGGCGATACAGCGCATTCGCTTCGTGCTGCCGGTCACCAAGCCTGCGTAATAGAGTGATAGCCTGATTGTAATTCTCAATGGCCTGCAGGGACTGGTCCAATAACGAGTAGGTGTAACCAAGGTTGCTAAGCGTCAGGGCTTCACCCCTTAGATCACCTACGAGCTTACGCAGTTCGAGCGCCTGCTGATGAAATTCCAGAGCTTTTTCTTTCTCACCCAATGAAGAATGTGCGATTCCTATGTAATCAAGCGTCGTTGCCTCTCCCAAGCGGTCCCCAGCTTCTTTCCGGAGGGGCAGAGCCTGTCGAAAAAACCCCAGCGCCTGCGTTGCCTCGCCGGAAAGTGTGTGTACCTGACCTATGCTTGTGAGGGTCGAGGCTTCCCCCTGTTTGTCTCCAATACCTCTCCGCAGTGAAAGGGCTCGCCTATAGTAAGCCAGACTCCTTTCCGTCTCACCCAGATTGAAGAAGGCGACACCGATGTTATTAAGCGTAATTGCCTGTCGACGCTTCTCGTCAAGAGCTTCAAACATGGGAAGAGCCTGGAGGTAATACTCCAATGCCTTTTGCCAATTGGAAAGGTCATTATGGATTAATCCGAGATTGCTAAGGGTAGCTCCTTCTACTACAGTCGGGCTTCCTTTCGGTAACACTGCGAGCGCCTCGGCAAAACATTCAAGTGCTTTGCGTTTATTGCCAAGCACATTATGTGCTCCGCCAATATTGTTGAGCACGCCACTTTGGCGCTCCTTATCACCAAGGGTCCTAAAGAGTCGTAGCGATTGCTCGTTGTATTCAAGCGAAGCCTGAAACTCTCCAAATCCTGCATGTATTGAGCCGATCACCATCAGAGTTAACGCTTGCCTATAACTGTCTCCGGAAGTCTTAAAGAATGCTATTGCCTGCTTGTACTGCTCTATCGCCTCGCGAGCGGAACCTGCCGAACGTTGTAATCGTAATCTGTTACCTTCCCAGAAGACCCTATCAGCGGTAAGGTGATTGTGATCATTGCTTGTAGCGTCTCTCAGAGCATTTAGCCTAATCTCGTAAAGGGCGACTGGTGTGTTCTGGTTAGGCGCATTCACGTCGATCCGATACTTCCCAGCGGTCTCGGCAATTGCGAGGAGAGGTTCCGGTCCGCGATTTGAATTCGGGCTATCTACCCTAATGAGCGACTTACCCTCTGGGCCTAGTAGTGTGACCACAACATCTATACCCCTTTGGTCCACAACCACGTGCAAAAACTGTCCCGCGGCCATCCGTATCTCGTAAGAATGCGTTTCGCCCCCCTTTAGCTCTTTCTCGATAGGTTTGCCGAGCAAAAGCGAGTTGACATCCTGCGAGCTTGAGTAATCAGTTGCGGCATTTGCAATGATGCCTCGGACGATCGGAATAGATGTCACTGATACCTGTGCCGCAAGAATAGGAACCATTAGCACTAAGAGCACTCGCCTTAGCAGTAAGCGCAGTGAGGTCTGTACCTCCAAATATTCAGTTTCAGGTTTTGACACTTTAGACATTGAAGTCTATCTCCGAATCGTACAGAACAGACTACCTGTAGCCTTCGAAATTGGCAGAGGCTACCGCGGCGTGAAGCAGTAGCCTCAATCGAATGCCAATCGACTCAGATGTAACCGTGGTTTAAATCTACCTA
Source organism: Pyrinomonadaceae bacterium (assembly GCA_035512935.1). Classification (GTDB taxonomy): domain Bacteria; phylum Acidobacteriota; class Blastocatellia; order Pyrinomonadales; family Pyrinomonadaceae; genus PSRF01. The sequence goes on from DATKDA010000189.1 coordinate 2,589, forward strand.
GGTGGCTCCCTTACTACGTTTAAAGGGTTCCGCATCAGTTGCCTCGCCCTGCCAAGTAACGTCATCATCACCTTGTGGCGACGCACCACTGGGCCAGTCAGCGGTACCGCTCGGAAGGCCGTTTGCATTCTGGACTCCCGTAAAACTATATGTGAATGGGTTTCCATTCGGTCCTAATGGAAAATCACCGTTTGCGGCACCACTCACACGGAAGCTAAACCGAACAGCACCCCCTGTACTTGTGGACCAAGCTACGCCAGTACAATCAGTTTGGGTTCCCCCATCAGGCGTGAATGTAGCAGTGACCGGGTTAACGCTGGTGTCGACATCCAATGTCCCATTGGCTATTTCGCTACCATCCTTTTTAACTACTATTTCCATTTCGCACCTCTTTCTCATTAGTTGTTGGCTTAAGCAAAGACTTTACTTCTAGACGCGAGAATTAACTCTGAAAACCACCACGGGCAGAACATGGTTGGGTTCTGCTGATAGAGTTTACCGCCAGGAATGGTCAGTCTGGGAAGGCTGACGAGTCGTGTTTTTTGGGTTGCGGGGACATGATATTCCCGGCGTAAGGGTAGGTCAATGAGATTCCAGCAAATCTGACTATGAGAGGCTGTTGTGTTTGGATAAATTGATAAAGAGCAGGACCTATTATCTGCTCGAAAAAGACTCAATAATGCTCAAGCCGTAGATGATGAACCAAGACTCTTTCTTGACTTTTGACAACGGAGAGGCGCTTCTCGTCACTCTTCTCAACGGAAGGGCCGGGGGATGAATAACGGTCAAGAAAGCCCTTTAACGCCTGGCTTCGCACCGGATCGGTAATCAGACCTTTATCTTCAGGATTGGCAAACCGTTTCACTGCCTCCAACGCAGCCACGGGTCCTTCAGACCATACCAACCAGAGTTTTTCGGTGCCGGCTTCGTCGTCGAATTGAAACCAGCTTTCCTCGGGAATTTGAATCTCTTGATTTCCAACCAGGCGGGCCGACCCTTCGTTAGCGGTCGGTGATGGGAAAAGAATGATGTACTGCTCAAACTGATTACCTGCTTGCGGGCCTTCATTCAATAGATAAAAGTAACCATCGTCGGGGCTGCTGACATTTAATCGAACCCGATAATCCTTTTCAAAGACAATCTCATGTGCAAGCCTGAACGGCTCCTGATAGGGCCTGCCATCACGATACTTCTGGACCATAATCCAGTAATTGAGCGAGCGTTCAGCAACTGGCACAGGAGCAGTAACAACCCTCGGCGAGCGCGACGCTCGCCACGCGTTTACCCCCATAAGACCGCCAACCAATGCCACGACAGCAAACAAAACTCCTAAAGCCAACTTCCAGCGCTCCGAGGAGGTCCTTTCAGAGCTTGTTGAGCCCGATGCAGAGGCTGAGGTAGAGGGCGCACGCGGGCTCTCGGAAGTGATTCTTGGCGTGCTGCCACGCAGGGGAGCTGCCGAGCGATCCAACTCGGCATCAAGCTCGAGACGCTTCCGGAGATTCCGAAGATCGATCAGCATGTCCTTCGTCGTCTGGTACCGTTCATCGGGATTCTTAGCCAACGCTTTACTGATGATGCGTTCGAGTTCAAGAGGAACTGGTACCTGAATTGCCTGGTTGAGTGCCGGAGGTTCTCTTTCAAGTATCTCTACGACCGTGTGACTAGCGGTAACACCCTTGAACGGAGCGCGCCCCGCAACCATCTCGTAAATCACCACGCCCGTGCTCCAGATATCGGTGCGCTGGTCTAGGGTAAGGCCCTGGGCCTGCTCAGGCGACATGTAGGCTATGGTTCCCATCACACTGCCGGGCGCAGTTTTAAGGAACGCTTGAGTCGGCGCTTCGGTGACAGAGGCGCCCAACGATTCCGCACTCGGCCTTTCGGTAAGCTTAGCCAGTCCAAAATCAAGCACCTTTACCAGATGGTCGCGGCGTCGAATCATGATGTTCTCCGGCTTGATGTCGCGGTGGATGATATTTGCTTCATGGGCTGCATCAAGCGCTGCAACCAGTTGAATGCTGATATCGAGGACCTCGCTCAGCTTGATCTTGTTAATGCGGAGATGCTGCCGCAGAGTTTCGCCGTCAATGTATTCGGTGGCGATAAAATGGAGCGAGCCGGATTCGCCAAACTCAAAAATGGTGACGATGTTCGGTTGGTTGAGTGTCGAGGCGATCTTGGCCTCTTGTTTGAAGCGCTGCATCCGGCGCTTGTCTGAAGCGACATCTGCCGGCAGGATCTTAAGGGCTACAGTGCGGTCCAGAGTTGTGTCCTTCGCCAAGTAAACCTCGCCCATGCCGCCAGCCCCAAGTTTTTTGGTAATCAAGTAGTGACTAACCTTCTGGCCGGCTTCCAATCTATTCTTTACCTGCTCTTGATCCTCCTCGTCCTGCACAAGTAGCGGCGCGGCCCTTTGCGCTGCTGGCAAGTCGATGAAGCCTTGCTCGTCCGCTTTCTCATGCGATTCAATGAGCAGCTCAACTTCCTGACGCAATGAATCATCGCCTTCACACTGGGCCTTGAGATAAGCCAAACGTTCTTCGGGCTTCAAGGCGAGCGCCGACTCGAATATTTGGCTGATCTGGTCCCAGCGTTCCGGCTTCTTCATTCGATACCCCAGCAACGCAAATGAACAATTTCCGACACCCCGGGAGGGGTGAGATGTTTATATATTAGGGATGAACATAATTGGAACGCTCGCTATTAGGCCTAACTCCATCGGAGCTGAAGCCCGATGGTACCTTCTGAAACCTTTGCAGTGTCTGATCACACAAAAGGTTCTTCTCTTACCTAACACTTAGCTCCCTATATAGCCAGGCGCGGGCCAGGTTCCAATCACGTGTAACCGTATTAGGCGAAATCTTGAGCACGCTGGCTATCTCTTCGTTGCTTAAACCGCCAAAGAACCGCAACTCCACTACCTGACTGCGCCGTGGATCTCGCTGTGCCAGATTAATCAACGCCTCATCGAGCATCAGGAGTTCCGCGGCGCGCTCCTTAGCTACGACCGCGGCGTCATCGAGGGAAACCTTTCTGCCACCACCGCCACGCTTGGCATACTGATAGCGACGTGCGTAATCGATCAGAATCCGGCGCATGATCTTGGCTGATATGCTGAAGAAGTGCGCCCGGTTCTCCCAATGAACGTTTTTCTGATCGATCAATCGCAGGTAAGCTTCGTTTATTAGTGCAGTGGTTTGGAGTGTATGGTCCTTTCGTTCCCGCCGCATATAACGATGCGCGAGGCGGCGTAGCTCCTCATAAACGAGTGGATACAGCTTGTCGAGGGCAGCCTGATTGCCATTACTCCACTCTTCAAGCAACTGAGTGATCTCAGGAGGCTGAACGGGAGCGGCATTTCTCTTCATATTTGGCTGGGCCGGCTACGACTTTGGTCGTGGATTGGCCCTAAGTGTAACACGATTATTTCAGTCAACTCGCCCTCCCTTAAGGCTTAATTGCCTTGTAACTGATTACAAGCCCTCATTGCCGAATGCGGCGGCCTTCAACTACAATCCGTCCGTCTGATCAAGGCCTTTGCGAATTGACTCTTCGATGATTGCACACTTGAGCGGAACTCTGCTTTCCAAACAAGCCACATCTGTAATACTAGACGTTGGTGGGGTCGGTTACGAAGTCATTATCCCCCTGTCGACTTTCTATGAACTCGAAGACCTTGGATCCAAAGTGCAACTGCGCATCTATACCCACGTTCGCGAAGATACGCTCCAACTCTTTGGTTTCAAGTCATCCCGCGAACGGGAACTCTTCCTCCGGCTGATTTCCGTCAGCGGCATCGGTCCGAAACTCGGCATCACTTTGTTGTCGGGGATGAGCGCCGACGAAATGATTGCCTCAATTCGAAACAATGATCTGGCGCGACTGACACTTATTCCCGGAGTGGGACGCAAAACCGCCGAACGCCTGGTGATTGAACTTCGTGATAAAGTGGCGCCACTTGCAACTCCAGAGCAGGAGGACGAGTTGGGAGCCCAACCCAAAGCCGCTGTTGCACCCTCTGAGGAATCTGTGCGTGCTGATGCCCTGTCAGCCTTGCTGAATCTCGGATACCAAAGGTCAGCCGCAGAGAAGGCGATTGCGGCGGCACTGGGTGAGGATGGTGAGAATTCCGTCGAGTCGATTTTGCGACGCAGCTTGCGTAAGCTTGCCAAAGCATGAGTCCCAATACTCGCTTTTGAATGATGACAGGATCTGAAAACTAAATGTCGAGTGAACCGGAACGAGCCCAGGTGCGCAACGTCGCCCTCAATGATGATGAACGCCAGTTTGAATTGACCGTTCGTCCATCGCGCCTTGCCGAGTACATCGGACAAACCCAGGTTAAAGAGAATCTTCGCGTCTACATGAAGGCTGCGCTCGGCCGGCGCGAGGCGCTCGACCATGTACTGCTAACCGGCCCACCGGGGCTTGGAAAAACTACGCTCGCCAACATCATCGCGAATGAGATGGGCGCGGAACTGCGATCGACTGCCGGTCCCGCAATTGAAAAAGCAGGAGATATTGCGGCGTTGCTGACCAACCTCCAGGAAGGCGACGTGCTTTTCATCGATGAGATCCACCGCTTGCTGCCGGCGCTGGAAGAGAAGCTCTATCCGGCGATGGAGGACTACCAACTGGACCTGCTCATAGGTCAGGGAGCGGCTGCCAGGTCAATCAAGCTAGAATTGCCAAAGTTCACGCTGGTGGGCGCTACGACTCGTGCGGGATTGATCACAGCTCCACTTCGGGGAAGGTTCGGGATCGTCTTTCATCTAGACTTCTATCCTCATGAGGAACTCGAAGTCATCTGTCGCCGCTCGGCAGAGATCCTGGGGGTCGAGATCGATAATGAGGGAGCTCGAGAGATCGCGCGTCGCGCCCGGGGCACCCCCCGAATCGTCAATCGCTTACTGCGCCGTGTCCGTGACTACGCTGAAGTGGATTATGACGGCCGCATCACCCGCGAGGTAGCCAACGATGCGCTCAACCGGATGGAGGTTGATGCTTACGGACTCGACGAAATGGATCGGAAACTGCTGCTCACGATTATTGAGAAGTTTGACGGCGGTCCCGTTGGCTTGGGCACGATTTCCGCCTCAATCCATGAAGAGAAAGATTCCATCGAAGAGATCATCGAACCTTACTTGATTCAGATCGGTTTCCTGGACCGTACTCCGCGTGGCCGCCTGGCTACCCGGCTTGCCTACAAGCACTTCGGTATCAACCCAGCCAACCCGTACAAACCCGGCCTGTTCGATTCTCCCTAATAGATTTGGTAGGGTTGATTTAGAGCAGGCAGTCTCCTGCCTCCGGAATGAGAAAGCTTTCGTCATTTTCGCGTCATTCATTTGGGGTCCGTAACCGGTCGCCATGGCATACCATGCTCGGTCACGCGCTGCATGATTTTCACGAGAACGATCTTTTTACCTCTGCCGCCGCGATGAGTTACTTCGGTCTGATGGCACTCTTTCCCGCCCTTCTGTTGATGTTGGCGATCAGCACCCTAAGCGATGCCGGCAGCGAAATGCTTTCTCGAGCCCTGGCACTCTATCCGGGTTCGGGAGGATTCTTACGAGAGACCATTCGATCGCTTTCTGAAGTGAAGACCGGTGTCATCATCACCTGCGTTCTCGTTCTGCTCTGGGCGGGATCCTGGGTCTTCTCGGTAATCGAGCGAGCCTTGAACCGTATCTGGCAGACTACAGCAAGGACTTTCTGGCACGGGCGGGCGCTGACCATCGGCATGATTGGGATCGTAGGCGTGCTGCTGTCTTTGTCTGTCCTCGCAACTTCAATATTGGTCGGCCTCCGAGATATGGCCGCCGGCCTCTCACCGCGTCAGGTCGAGGGCTATCCGCTCCTCATATCGGTCGGCAGCGCCTTCTGGCAAGGAGTCTTCGCTGCGGCAAGTTTCCTGGTCACGGTGGCACTCTTCGTCATTGTCTATCGCTTTATGCCACGCACGCGTGTGACTTTTCGCGATGTCCTACCGGGCGCTCTTTTTGGGGGAATTCTCTGGGAGATTTCAAAGTACATCTTTGCCTGGAGCCTTAACTATTTTCATTACGATCAGATTTATGGATCGGTGGGCGCCGTCGTCGCGGTGCTCACCTGGAGTTATGTCTCAAGTCTAATCCTTCTCTTCGGCGCGCAGCTCAGCGCTGTATTCCATCGAGAACATCCTCACTGAGTTCGACCGTAATGAGAATCTCAGACTTTGAATACGACCTGCCGGAAGAGTTGATCGCACAACACCCACTCGAACGGCGCGATGCCTCCCGCATGCTGGTTCTGGATCGCAGTAAGCAGACCTGGAGAGATTCAACGTTTACAACGTTGTCCGACTACCTTGGTCCAAGCGACCTTCTCGTCATTAACAATACTCGGGTTTTCCCGGCGCGCTTGAGCGGCGAGCGCTATCCGAGCGGCGGTCGCGTCGAAGTTTTGCTGGTGCGTGAAACTGAGGGCAAAACCTGGGAAGCGCTGATTCGCCCGGGTCAAAGACTGAAAACAGGGGCGAAATTGCAATTCGGCAATGGCCGGCTGAAGGCCGAACTGCTCGACTCCCCCGGCCACAGCGTGCGTCTAATTCGCTTTCATTCGACCGAACAATTTCAGCAATTGCTTGGGGAACTGGGCCAAACTCCGCTACCTCCGTATATCAAGAGACCCGAAGGCGACTCACCCGATGATCGAGAACGTTATCAAACCGTGTTCGCCCATGAGGAGGGAGCAATCGCAGCGCCAACCGCAGGCCTGCACTTTACTCCGGAGATCCTTCAACGGGTCAGAGCCCGAGGAACAAGTATTGTTGAGATCACCCTGCACGTCGGTTACGGCACGTTTGAGCCGGTGCGTGTTGAGAACGTAGAAGAGCACCGTGTGGCCGCCGAAGCCTTTGCAATCTCTGACGAGGCGGCGAAAGAGATCAATGCTGCCCGCACTCGCGGTGGACGAATTCTTGCTGTAGGGACAACGACAGCCCGCGCGTTGGAATCAGCGGTAACCGATGATGGACCACTGCCGGCAATCAAGAACACCGCTCACCTGACGATCACTCCTGGATACAACTTCCGAATTGTCGATGGTCTTCTGACAAACTTTCATCTTCCGCGTTCGTCCTTGCTCTTATTGGTTTCGGCCTTTGCAGGACGCGAACTGGTGCTTGAAGCGTACCGGCACGCAGTGGCGAATCGCTACCGGTTCTACAGTTATGGAGATTGCATGTTAATTCTTTAGAATTGTGAAACTGAGGTGATAGACTTGAGAGTCAAATGAGAGGCTTAGTAAACTCAAGGTTGAGATGGCTGTACTGAAGAAACTTCGTTCTCGCTGGTGGTCGCCGCAGGAACCCGACGGTTACCCGGCAGAGCCCTTACCACTGACTCCTTCAATTGTTGGAGTTCGCTATGACATCCGCCCGCTCACAGTCTCGCAACTTGATGAGGTTTGGCGCCTGGATCAGCGATGCTTTGTCGATGGTGAAGCCTACAGCCGCGAAACGTTTGAGTATCTATTAACCGCGTCCGAATCCGTTTCTTACCGTGCCGTTGCTTCCGGTGGAGCGATGGTCGGATTTGTCATCGGGCTGGACGAACCGGATCACACGGGACATGTGACTACCGTCGGCGTCGCTCCCGAACACCGCCGCCGGCATCTGGCGCGGCGTCTCATGCAGAATGTTGAAGAAGGCTTTCGTCGTCGTGATGTGAGGCTGGTGCGGCTGGAAGTCCGATCCCTAAATACGGCTGCCCAACGCCTCTACAAGAACCTTGGCTACTCGGTTACTCAAAGATTGCCAAAATATTATTCGAACGGCGGGGACGGGCTGCTGATGCTCAAGTCGCTCAGCTAAATCTCGCGAGCAATCAACCCTTACGTAATTCCGTCAAAACCTGCTTCGCGACTGCTTTCAGCGTATCGAACACACCGGCGCCTGTTGAAGCAACAGCCTCCACAATAGGTTCATTCTTGAGCTGCAATTCGGCCGTGAGGTCGGTTACGGGGATAACATTTGGAAGGTCGCGCTTATTGAGCTGCAAAACATAGGGAATCTTCATCAGCTCATATCCTTGCGAGCGAAGATTCTCTTCGAGATTGCTCAGGGACTCGATGTTTGCGTCCATCCTCTCTTCCTGAGAGTCGGCGACAAACACCACGCCGTCCACTCCTTTAAGAATCAACTTTCTCGAAGCGTCATAAAAGACCTGACCGGGAACCGTATACAGATGAAAGCGGGTCTTGAAGCCTCGCACGGTGCCGAGTTCTAGTGGCATGAAGTCAAAGAAAAGCGTGCGGTCCGTCTCAGTTGCCAGACTAATCAGCTTGCCTCTTGACTGGGGAGCGGTGGAGTCAAAGATATACTGCAAGTTCGTCGTTTTGCCGCAAAGTCCAGGCCCGTAGTAGACGATCTTGCAGTTTATTTCACGCGATGCGTAATTAATAAAAGTCATAGAAGTTTAGCTAAAAAGGCTGTCAATATCTTCGTCGGTAATCTCCGCAAACGGGGATTCCATGTCCTCGTACGCAGCCTTAGTTATTTCGTCAATCATTGTTGCCAACTGTAGCGCTACCTGCCTACTGCGAAGCTTTACCAGGCCCAGACTCGAACGCTCATCAAAAACAATCACCAACAACAGCCTTCCTATGACCGAGATATGGATGCTCTCCCGGTCGCCTTCATGAGATAACGTCGGGAACTCTTTCTCGCCAATCAGTCGCGCCATTCCGCCGGTTGCAGCTACGTTTCCTGCTGCTAGTGACGCAAGACTCGTTGTGTCAAGATTTCCCACTTCACCCTGGACGGCAATCTCCTGCCCGTCCTTATCCACCAAGAATACAACTTTAGCCGCTGACACCATTCGCAGGCGTGCCAGGACAGCTTTGATCCGGTGATACTGCTGTTCACGCAGCAGGATTGGTGCGTCAGGCATTAATTACACTCTCAGCGAGCAAAGGGAAGGCAAGACAGACAGGCCGAGGAGACCGCAAATAGCTGGCGGAAAAAGCTTTTAACTACTCTTTTGTCTTTTTTTTGTCGGGCGGGAAGAACTTATCCCGGTGAAGCCGAACGCACTTTAGCATAGCAAACAATGACCATCAAGTGTTTTTCTCTGTTGTGCCAAGCTGAGGTAAAACCTGTTTTAGGACCATTATTAAGCCCGCAACTCCTCTTCTCGCGTTGATTTACAGGGAGAGCTATGTTAAACTCCCGCCTGATTTTAACGGCGGCATTAAACTAGCTGAAGCAAGACCCTTACCGGGACTCTTAGACACAAATGAGCAGCCAAGTCACAAAAGGACTCAGGCGATCGGCATCACGTCCTGGGTCGCGCAATTCCTCCAAGTCGTCAGAAAAGAGTCGGACGGTGAGAGCCAAGCCTGCTCGTTCACGAGTAGAGAAAGCAGTGGCGGCTAAGAAGAAGGGGAAGAAAAGCGCCAAACCGGCCACAAAGTCTTCGAAGAAGGCAACGAAGAAGGCGACGAAGAAGAAAGTAACGACCAAAAAGGCCGTCGCCAGCCGCAAACCGGCGGCGTCCAAAGCCAAGACTTCTCGAAAGGCGCCAAGCAAGAAGGCTACTAGCCGCAAGACCGCGACAGCGACTCGGCAGAAGAAAGCAGCCGTACCGAGAGTCAAAAAGACCCAGAAGCTAGCAGCGGCGCGCGCCGTAAGACCTACCACCGTCGCCCCGCCCGTCAGGCAACCGACACAGGATGAATCGGCCGCACTCCGGATCTTCGAGCGGGCTCACAAAGAGTTTTCACGCGGTCGTTTTGCCGAGGCTCGGAACCAGTTTCGAGCGCTGCTCGACAGATTCTCCCAAGTGTCGGAAGTAGCCGCCCGTGCCCGGACCTACCTGGCAATCGCCGAGTCAAGGTTGCGTACGGAAAGCATGCTGCCCCGCGATGCTGACTCGCTGTATGACCGCGGTGTGATCGAACTGAATCGTGGCGAATACGTGGCTGCGCAGGAAATGTTCGAGCGCGCCCTCAAACGCGAGCCCGAAGCAGCTCACATTCATTATGGGCTCGCGGCAACTCGTGCTCGTCTCGGTTCGATTGATCTCGCTTTACAGTCACTGCAACGAGCCTTAGATCTTCAACCGAACCTAAGGGTTCGGGCTCAACACGATCAGGATCTTACGTCCCTCCGCAACGACCCTGACTTCGACAAACTGGTCTTTCAGCCCCGTATTTGACACCCATCACCGCCCGGCTCTTCGAGGCTTATTCATTTGTTAGTTTGAAAAGCTCAGTCTTTTAGGTATCATTTCCGTCGCCAGAGGCCCGCTTCTTGTATTTAAAACCAGGAGTCTTCGCACTTGCATAACCCAGCCGAAAGTACTCGCGGTCTAAATCTCGTATCAATTGGTGGTGGAAACGGTTTATCCAGCCTGCTACGAGGTCTTAAGCGACTAGTCGGGAAACCCAACGCCGAGGAAGTCTGGCTCGATAACTTATCGGCGATCGTCACCGTATCTGATGACGGCGGTAGTTCCGGCCGACTACGCGAAGAACTACAAATGCTGCCTCCGGGGGACATCCGAAACTGCATGATTGCTTTGTCAGAGGACGAAACCCTTTTGTCACGGCTCTTCCGTCATCGCTTTCGAGGTAACGGAGAATTGGGCGGACATAGCTTCGGGAACCTCTTCCTCGCGGCCCTCAGCGAGGTGACGGGAGACTTCGTGGAAGCGGTAAAACTGTCCTCCGAAGTGCTGGCAAGCAAAGGTCATATCTATCCGGCTACCGTAAGCGATGTTCGGCTGGTTGCTGAACTCGAAGATGGGAGGGTGGTGCGGGGAGAAACTCAAATCTCCGCGTCGCACTCTCGTATACGGTCGCTCCGCCTCGAACCTGAACATTGTCTTCCGTTGCCGGAAGCTCTTAACGCAATCCAGATGGCTGATGTCATCACGATAGGCCCGGGGTCTCTTTACACGAGCATCCTACCTAACCTTCTGGTCGATCGCGTAGCAACCGAAATCGGCAAGGCCAGCGCAACAAAAATCTTCATCTCAAACCTCATGACTCAACCGGGGGAAACCGACGGGTATAACGCTTGCCAGCACTTAGAGACGGTTAAGCGATACGCGCCTGAGATCCATTTTGATTTTATCGTCGTGAACGATCGACCCATCAACAAAGAGCAGGCGGCCCGTTACGCGGCTGAAGGTGCGCACCAAATCGGAATCGATGACGATCCCCTCGACGAAGCGCTCGACGGTGGTACAGAGATCATTCGCGCCAACCTCCTGGACAAAGGTGAGAAGGTCCGTCACGATTCTGAAAGTCTCGCGCGAGTCTTAGTTTTATGCTGGCAGCAGGTTCGTCCCGAACCCCCAATCGCTACAGAACAGGATCGAGAAAGACTTTCGCTTTGAGCTCCCAGAGACAACCCCCCTCGATCGATGTGCTGATCCTTGCAGCAGGATTGGGCACTCGAATGAAATCCCAAAAGGCCAAAGTACTTCACGAACTCGGTGGCCATCCTCTGATAAACCATGTTTGCCGCGTCGCTCAGACCCTTTCCCCACGAGGAATCTATGTCGTGGTCGGACATCAGGCCAGTGCCGTCGAAGAGGCCGTCCGCAACGAATTTGGAGAGAGTCTTTGCCACTTCGTCACTCAGGCCCAGCAACGCGGAACCGGTGACGCAGTAATGGCGGTGCGGGAAGCGCTTGCGGATGCTGATAGCACGGTACTGATTCTTTCCGGAGACGTTCCGCTAATCCGTGGAGAGACCTTGACCGGGTTTATCGATGACCATACTCAGAAAGGCGCGGCCTGTTCCCTGTTAAGCGTAAGGCTCGAGAATCCCACTGGCTATGGCCGGGTTATTCGCGATACAAACGAGCAGTTTGTGAAGATCGTCGAGCAGCGCGACGCGACAGTTGACGAGCGTCAGATTCGAGAGATTAATGCAGGGATCTACTGCTTTGATTCGAAACAATTGTTTGCAGCTCTCGCCCGGGTGCAGCCGGTTAACAAACAGGGCGAATACTACCTCACAGACGTACCCGCAATCCTGCTGTCGGACGGATTGAACGTCAATGTCTATTTTCATCAAGACTCTCGCGAGGTATCTGGAATCAACACCAGAGCCGAACTCGCCGAGTTTGAGAACCTTCTGCGCCGCAACAATGTTCGCCGTCTGATGCTCGAAGCGGGCGTCACCTTTATCGATCCTTCTCATGTATACGTAAGCAGTGAAGCCCAGATTGGTCAGGACTGCGTAGTCTATCCGGACGTCTCCATCGAGGGCTCGACGGTAATTGGGACCGGATCTGTGATCCGCTCGGGAACTCGGATCACCAATTCGCGGTTGGGAAATGACTGCGTCATAAAAGATCATTGCGTCATCGTTGATTCCGACGTCGAAGCAAATTGCACTGTTGGTCCATTTGCTCATCTGCGGATGAATACGCGGCTGGAAGAAGAGTCAACGGTGGGAAACTTCGTGGAAGTCAAGAAATCGCGGCTGGGTCGCCGCTCAAAGTCGATGCACCTCACTTATCTGGGAGATGCCACCATTGGCAGCCATACTAATATTGGCGCGGGAACAGTCACCTGCAACTATGATGGCAAGAACAAGCACCAAACAATTATTGAAGACAATGTAAAGATCGGCTCCGATACAATGCTGGTCGCGCCCGTGACGGTCGGCAGGGGTTCCGTGACAGCCGCCGGCTCGGTAGTGACTCACGATGTGCCGCCCGACTCTCTGGTTGCCGGGGTGCCGGCGGTAGTCAAAAAGAAGCTCAAGAAGAGCGACAGTTGATTCGAATTTCTCTGGTGACAACAATATGTGTGGAATCGTTGGGTATGTCGGAAACAAACAGGTAGTACCGCTAATAATCGATGGCCTACGGAAATTGGAGTATCGCGGCTACGATTCGGCGGGCATAGCGGTAGTGAATGAAGAACATGGTCTCGAGATCAGACGGGCCGAAGGAAAGCTCCGCAATCTCGAAGAGACGATACGGCTCGATCCTATAGATGGGACCTACGGCATCGGCCATACGCGCTGGGCCACTCATGGACGTCCAACCGAAGAGAACGCGCACCCTCACCGCGACTGCACGGGGCGCGTGGTTGTGGTCCATAACGGCATCATCGAGAACTACCTCCAACTGAAGGACCGGCTGCGGAAAGCCGATCACCGGTTCGTCACGGAAACAGACACGGAAGTAATAGCCCACCTGATTGAAGAGCATCTCAAAACCGGCGCCAGTTTTGAAAAAGCTGTCAATGATGCAGTCCTCGAACTGCGCGGCATCTTTGCCCTTTCGATCATCAATGCGGATGAACCGGACATGATTGTCGCGGTGCGCCAGGGTCCTCCCGTAGTCATCGGTTTGGGGGATCGCGAGTACTTTGTGGCCTCAGACATTCCACCGATTCTGCAACATACACGCGATGTCTTTTTCCTCGGCGATGGCGAGATCGCCATCATCACAAAGGACGCAGTGCGCGTAGTGGACTTTGAAGGCAGCTCAGTTCAGCCGGCCATCCAGCGGATCACTTGGGACCCGATAATGGCTGAAAAGGGCGGGTTCAAGCATTTCATGTTGAAAGAGATCTACGAGCAGCCTCGCGCTGTAAGGGACACGGTTCAAGGCAGGATATCGCTCGAAAGCGGCAGAGTTTTTCTGGATGAGATGAAGAACATCACTGAGGCAGACTTCAAACGCATCAACTCGATTACGATTGCCGCATGTGGAACGTCATGGCACGCCGGCCTCGCCGGTAAATACATGATCGAACAACTCGCGCGGATCCCTGTCGATGTTGATTACGCGTCTGAGTTTCGTTATCGCGATCCGGTGATGGACGAAGACACTCTGTTGCTGGTGATCTCACAGTCTGGCGAGACGGCCGATACCATCGCGGCTCTGCGCGAGGCAAAAGAGCATGGTTCCAAAGTGCTGGCAATCTGTAATGTGCAGGGCTCGATGATTATGCGTGAGGCCGACGGCACAATCTTAACGCATGCCGGTCCTGAAATAGGCGTCGCCTCGACCAAAGCCTTCACCTCGCAGATGATTGCGCTATATCTCCTCGGGCTATACCTTGGCGAACTGCGCGGTTCCCTTTCAGCGGAACAGGCGAGAGAGCATACGCAGCAGCTTGCAGAATTACCGGTTAAACTCGAACATCTATTGAACGAATCGGATGAGCTCGAGGAACTCTCAAAGGAGTTTTTCCGTTCGACCGATTTTCTTTATCTAGGTCGCGGAATAAACTTTCCCGTGGCGCTCGAAGGCGCGTTGAAGCTGAAAGAGATCTCCTACATCCATGCCGAAGGTTACCCGGCAGGGGAAATGAAGCATGGGCCCAATGCTCTGATCGATGAGCGGTTGCCAGTACTCTTTATCAATACGCGGGAAGAGGGTAACCGGGCGTCGGAACTGCGTTACGAGAAGACCCACTCGAACATTGTTGAGGTAAAGGCCCGGGAAGGCATCGTCATTTCGGTCCTGACTGAAGGCGACACGATGTCGTCGGTCGTTTCGGATCACGTGATCGAAATTCCCACTGCCAGCGACCTGCTCTCTCCGGTGCTTTCAATTATTCCTTTGCAGCTTCTGGCCTACCACATTGCCGTGCGCCGCGGCTGCGACGTCGATCAACCGCGGAATTTGGCGAAGTCAGTGACGGTAGAATAGGACGAGTCAAGAGTTGAAGCCGCCGTCGTTTTGGCGGAGTGTAGACGATAAATTTTTCAAAGTGTCATTGCCAGGGCGCTTCCTCTTTCGCCATTGATTACGGCATGAGGCCGTTGTGCTGCAGCAAATCTTGGAACCGCGAATCATCGCGAAGCCTGTCGTAGACCGGACTAATCTTGATTTCAAACACGAACCCGGTGCGTTCGTCAACAGCTCTATTGAGCCATGCGAAGGCTTGCTCCTTGTCACCCAGACGTGTGTAAGCGGTCACGTAATCAGACGCCGGAACGTACTTGCCGTGCTTCATCCTTTCGTTCAATTGTGCAAGCTGCTCTTGTGCTAGAGCACCGATGGCATGCTCGAACCCGGAAGCGGCATAGGCACGTTCGAGAGTTGACGCTTGTTCGCTCGCTCCCCTCAAAGTGAGGGCCTTGCTCCATTCCGCGATTGCTTCCCTTTGCATTCCCTTTTGCTCGTAAGCGTAACCGAGGAATTCATGCGCCATTACCTCATTCGGGTCTAGCTCCAAAGTTTTGCGGAACTGGTCTATGGCCCGATCGTACTGGCGTATGCTGAAGAGAATTTTCCCCCAGGAAGAATTGAAGCGGGGCGACAGAGGGTCAAGCTCGACGCTGCGTTGTATCTCCACGAGGGCGTCTTCGTTACGCCCGAACGACCTCAAAGATGAGGCGTAATGAGCGTGTATTTCCGCATAGTTCGGATTCAGTTCGATGCCTCGACGAAAATAGCGTTCGGCGGCGGGCCAGTCTCGGTAGTAATACAGCTTGACGGCGGCCAATGGGTTATAAGTTTCGGCCAGCGTGTTATCCAGGGCTAACGCTTTGTTCGCCGCCGCCTCTGCCTTCGGCCAATTCTCGTTGGGTGGCAAGAGGCCAAGTGCCGACGCGAAGCCGTAGTAATCTGCTAAGCCGGAATAAGCCAGCGCGTAAGTCGGGTCGAGATCGATCGCCTGCTGAAAAT
Organism: Pyrinomonadaceae bacterium; assembly: GCA_035512935.1. Classification (GTDB taxonomy): domain Bacteria; phylum Acidobacteriota; class Blastocatellia; order Pyrinomonadales; family Pyrinomonadaceae; genus PSRF01. The sequence goes on from DATKDA010000189.1 coordinate 18,242, forward strand.
ACTCGCGGCTCTTTTCAAAACCCGGCGCAAGGCCCTTGTTCCAGTAAAACCGTCCCATTAAGTAAGCCTGATACGCTTCACTGTTTTGCGTGCCCTGCTTGGTCAGTCGCTGCTGCTCTGTGCCTGTCAAGCGCAGGCGTAACTTTTCCGAGACGTCATGTGCAATCTCCCCTTGCAAAAGCAACAGGTCCATTAGTTTTCGATTGTACTGCTCGCCCCAGATTCGATTGCCCGTTCGTGCATCTTCCAGCGACAAATTCAGAATCAGGTCGTCGCCGCGCAATGTGATGCGCCCCATTAAAACCGCCTGCACATTCAAATCTGCCCCGATAGTTTGCGCCTCAACCTCTTTGCCTTTATAACGAAAGACAGAGCTGCGACCTTTCACATTCAGCTTCGGTAGTCGCGATAAACTATTGATGAGCGATTCGGCCATCCCATCTGACAAATACTCGACATCAGGGTTTCCACTGGAGTTCTGAAACGGTAAGACGGCGATGGATTCGATTTGTGATGCAGTTGACGAACGATGCTTGTAAAACCAGTAGCCGAAGCCGAGCGCTCCAAGCAGCAGAACCGCCAGCGCGGCAGTGAAAACGCCCATATATTGTCTAATGCCGCTAGCGATGTATTCAGCGCTTGATGTGGTGTGAATACTTTGGTCTTGCGCTGGCTTGGACGGTTCTGCTTTCGTCTGCTTGCCGGAGCGTTCGAGTTTGGCAGTGAAGTCCAAATCGTGCTTTAAGTTCTTGAGGTCAATTAGTAAATCTTTCACCGTCTGATAACGCTCGTCCGCCTTTTTTTGCAGACTCTTTCTGACGATGCGCTGCAATTCGGGAGGCGTGATTTCATCAAGCGGCGCGGGCTCGCTTTTCAAGATCGCGGCAATCATATCGTTCGTTGTCTCGCCCGGAAACGGCAATCGTCCACTCAGCTTCTCGTAAATCACAACCCCTAAACTGAAAATGTCGGTTCGTGCATCAATCGGAAGCCCACGCGCTTGTTCCGGCGACATATACGCAACCGTTCCGAGAATCATTTTCGCTTCTGTTCTTATCTCGGGACGTGTTGCTGCTTCGCTGTCAACGTCTTCGGACTTTTTCTCCGTGAGTTTCGCCAAACCGAAATCCAACACTTTGACAAGGCCATCTTCGCGCACCATGATGTTTTCTGGTTTGATGTCTCGATGCACAATGCCGCTTCGATGTGCTACATCAAGCGCGGCGGCGATTTGTATGGCAATGTCGAGCGCTTCTTCAATCTCAACCCGCGTCGTCTTCAGTTTATTCCGTAGCGTCTCGCCTTCAATGAACTCCATAGCTATAAAGACGGTGTCGACGCAGCTTCCGATTTCGTGAATCGTGATGATGTTCGGATGATTGAGCGCAGATGTGGCTCTTGCTTCTTGCTCGAAGCGATATAAGCGTGTGCGATTGTTGACCAGGTTGGCTGGCAAAACTTTGAGCGCAACTTGACGATTGAGTCGTACGTCGTACGCCAGATAGACTTCGCCCATGCCACCCGCGCCGAGTTGCGAATGGATCTTATAGTGACCGAGGCTCGTGGCGGGAGAAAGGGACATGGATATCAATGGGCGCTTCTATTCTATAATAACTTAGCCTCACTCTATTGTAATGCTAACGAAAGTCAAGGGATCGGATTGGGCGTACTGTGAGAGTAAGGTGAAATCTTTCAAATGCTTGCCGCCATCTAACAACGCATTCAACCGAATCGCAAATAGCGCAGCTTTCATGCGGCAGACTTGGATGGTTCGAGGTTGTGCACGCGTCCGGTTAAATCAGACGTTAGGGAGCAACTGCGTTTGAGGAGATATTACTAGTGTAGTGCGTCACAAATAGCGTTACATCGAAGGAGCGCACGCCACATCGCTAACTTCAAGTCTTTGGAGTGGACAGTTCTTTGTTCGCGACGTCCGGTTCCTTTTCTTAAGGCCAGCCGACGACAACGGGACGAAGAGCCATGCTTAAGACCACCAACGTCAGTTGGTGGATTGTTCGACACAGCCTACAAGAATGGAAAGCAGAGAAACACGCCAAATCCCACCCACGGAAGTGGGTGGATTGTTCAAGTCCTGCCTATCCCCGCCAGGCCTTTTCTTGATGCAGTTGCCTGCCTTCTCTAGGCAGGATCTGAACAATCCACCCACTTCCGTGGGTGGGATTTAACGTGGTCCATTGTTTCTCTTTTAGGTAGAGTCGAACAATCCACCAACTGCCGTTGGTGGTCTTTGCGCATCTGAGGGCAGATTCATACCGTTGCTATCTGTTAGACGCGCTACACTAGAATCCTAATCGGCTTGCCGTAAAGATACTCATCCACTCCCTGATCTCGTCCCGCACACGACGGAAGACCGATAGAGTAGTCTCGGGGTCCATTGCGCCAGGCGGGGGCGGATCCTCAAAGCTTTGATGGATGCGCCGCGCGTCGCCGGAAAAGAAAGGGCATCTCTCCCTGGCGTTGTCGCAGACGGTGATGATGTAGTCGAAGTTCTGGCCCACGAACTCGTCCGCGGACTTGGACCGGTGACCCGAGATGTCAATCCCAATCTCGCGCATTACCTCGACCGCCTCGGGACGTACCCGCAAGGGGTTTACACCCGCACTCTGAACCTCGAACTGACCACCAGCCATATCCCTTAGAAGTCCCTCCGCCATCTGGCTACGCGCCGAGTTGCCCGTGCAGAGGATTAAGACCTTCTTAGTTTCACTCACAGTCATTCACCTCATGAGGCTATAAGGCCCTAAGGCTATGGAGTCTCTTCCGCCGGGCTCGCGACGAACCTCTCCGTTTGCCCCGCGAAGTACCTGCGCTGGAACCAAAGCGCCACACTCACCAGCCCGATTAGAACCGGCACCTCGACAAGCGGGCCGATAACCGCGGCAAAGGCAACCCCGGAATTGATGCCGAAGACTGCGATGGCGACGGCTATTGCTAACTCGAAATTGTTACTCGCCGCCGTGAAGGATAGTGTCGCCGTCTTCGAATAGTCCGCACCCACCCTTTTCCCCATGTAAAAGCTCACCAGGAACATCAAGACAAAGTAGATCAGCAACGGAATGGCGATCCTAACGACGTCCAGAGGGAGCTGCACAATTAGATTACCTTTGAGGCTGAACATCGCCACGATGGTGAATAGTAGCGCCACAAGTGTGACGGGGCTGATCTTCGGGATGAAGACGGCATGGTACCAGTCCTTGCCCTTCGCTTTCACCAACAGGAGCCGCGTCAGCATTCCGGCGACGAAGGGAATGCCGAGATAGATGAGAACACTCTCGGTGATCTGCCAGATACTCACGTTCACTACGCTGCCTTCAAGACCAAAGAGCGGAGGCAGAACCGTGATGAAAATCCATGCGTAGGCACTGTAGAAAAGCACCTGGAAGACGCTGTTGAAGGCAACGAGCCCGGCTGCGTATTCGTTGTCGCCCCGTGCAAGCTCATTCCATACGATGACCATCGCTATACAGCGTGCCAGCCCAATCATGATCAATCCAACCATGTACTCCGGGTAGTCCCGAAGGAAAAGGATGGCCAGAAAAAACATAAGGAAGGGGCCGATTACCCAGTTCTGAATGAGCGAGAGGCCAAGCACCTTCCAGTTGCGGAAGACCTCACCCATCTCCTCGTAGCGCACCTTGGCGAGCGGCGGGTACATCATCAGAATGAGCCCGAGGGCGATCGGGACGTTTGTCGTCCCGACCTGAAAGCGATTGATGAAGCCTTCGACACCGGGATTGGTGAAGCCGATCAAGACTCCAACAGCCATGGCCAGGAAAATCCAGAGCGTCAGAAACCTGTCGAGGAACGACAAGCGCCGCGTGGGCTGATACTTTACTGGCATTAGCAAACTCCTCTCCTCGGCCAGGTTAGAGTCCCGAACAGTGTCGACAGTTCAGGCAGGTGGGTTCCTTCTTAGCTTGAAGAGGAGACCGGTGCCTGAGAGCAGCAAGCACTCGCCGCGATCTCGACGGGCGCGGTCGTGACGCAACCACAGGAGGGCTCAGCATTAACCTCAAGGGACTCTGCCTGCGTGCCAGTCTCGCCGGTCACGCAGCACGTGCTGGTCTCGGCCAGATTATCCTCCAACACGACGAAGACCTCCCACTGGTTGCCGTCCGGGTCGTGCACCCAGGTTTTGTCCTGCCTGGCGTAACAACAGTTGGTGTCCATTTCGTCGCGCGTGACGAGCCCCGCTTCAGCCCAGCGTTTGCGCACCGCTAGTACGTCCTCCGTAGATGTGACCTGAAGGCCGAGGTGCGAGAGCGCCCCCTGTGCGCTGAAGTTGTGGCGGTTGAGCGTCAGGTTGAGTGGCGGGTTCTGCACGTCGAATTTAGCGTAGCCGGTTCGCACCTTAGAGGGCTCGATCCCGAGCATTTTCGTGTAGAAGCCGATGCTTTGCTCGATCTCCTTTACGTTGAGCGCCAGGTGCGCCTTCAAAACTTTCACTTCCTCAGTCGTCGCCATTGCGTTTATCTCCTTCTCAATATCTGAATCTGAAATCATATTCGCCTTTCCGAATACGAGCGCAGCATACACTTGGATAATTATATATGTCAAGGCGCATGTGATGTTTTTTTTCGCTTTAGCTTAGAGTTGCTGGGGAGGTGTCGCCAAGTGACTGTAGTTCCGATTCTTTTTGCCAGGGATTGGGCTCCCCAGTTCATGACCAATAGCGATGAGTGGTCCCAACGCCGGATGGATCTCCGGCACGTAGCTTCACGACGGCCTCGACCCCCTTCCACCATGTCGGCCACAACTCGGAGTGATAGATCTCGTTCCAAACCACGTCAATCGGTGCTTCGACTCGCCAGATGGTGGCGAACTGATAAGTGTGCATGAGGGTGATTAAGTGGACTGGATCAGCTCTTTCAGTTTCTTCGCGTTGTTTACCGCGTGCCCACCGACGTCGTTGTTGAAATAGATATAGACGCGCGCTAGTTTCTTTTGCCATTCCCGGATTCTCTCGGCCCACTTTTTCAGCGCGCGAGTTGAATACGAACCCGCATATTTAGCTTCACCGGGGCCATGAAAACGAACGTAGGTAAAATCAGCAGTGAGTTCCAAAGGCGTCTGCTTACCGCCAAGGTCATGTATGCAGAAGGCGGCTTGGTGATTTCGCAACAGTTCGAAGACCTCGGCGATTTCCCAACTGGGATCGCGAAACTCGAAACTGTAACGATGCTCCTTCGGCAAAGCTGCGAGGAAACTTTCAAGCCGCTCGAGATTAACGCGCCATCGCGGCGGTAACTGAAAGAGTATCGGACCTAATTTTCTATCCAGTCTTTCAGCACCGGCAAAAAAATTTGCGGTGGCCGATCGGGGATCCTTCAATTTCTTCATGTGCGTGATGAAACGACTGCCCTTTACGGCAAAGACGAACTGTTTCTGTGTTGTGGTCCGCCAGTTGTCAAAAGTTGAAGCGGCTGGAAGATGATAGAAGGTGTTGTTGATCTCGACTGTGTCAAAGTCGTTTGCATAGAAGCTGAGCATTTCATGAGTCGGAAGCTCTTGGGGATAGTACAAGCCTAGCCAGTGCTTGTAGTGCCACCCCGAGGTTCCGATATAGAGTCTACCCAACATGATCGCTAAACCTCAGACTGGGATTGTAAACCAGTGCTTCTCTTTTTTCTTCCGAGCTTGTGCTTCCCTCCCACTGCCCATGTGTGGATTACTGAAGCGGCGTTAGTGGTGAACCATACCCGCAGAGGGAGTTTCAGTTCAACCTCTCATTCTCCCCTACCTTTAGGTTTGGGGTTAGATCGGCTCACACGACTCCGAACCATTTTAATGGTTTCCAAAATGAACCTGACACGTCATCGCAGATAGAATAAACGGCCGGTGGTGAGCGGAGGGAAACCATTAAAATGGTTTGGTAATTAAATCCCTGTGATTTATCTTTGAACTAGATCTCGCGACGTA
>DATKDA010000190.1:0-14182 GCA_035512935.1 Pyrinomonadaceae bacterium
GCCGCCATGCAAAGTAACAATCGATCAAAATCGCATCGCATGGTCATCTAAACTTCGCAGTTACAACGCAGATCGCACGAAAATGGTTATGCCGAAGATGAAACTGCTCCCAATCACCGGTTTTTCAGCAGCCTGCTAGAAGTTCAACGCCCAAGACCAAAGATCTAAGACCAAACACCTAAGACCTAAGACCTAAGACCAAGGCCGAAGGCCAAAGACCGAAGACCAAAGCCCTATTATGGAAATATTCCGCGGACGCTGGTAGCCTCAGCCACTCTCTCCACTGCCAGAATATAAGCTCCGGTCCTCATGTCAGTATCGTACTTCTCGGCAGTTTCCAGAACGGACTTGAAGGCAGTAGTCATTGTCACTTCCAGGGTGTCGTTTATCTGGCTCTCCGACCAGAAGAACGAGTACTGATCCTGTACCAATTCGTAGTAGCTGACGGTAACACCACCCGCATTGGCCAGAATGTCGGGCACGAGAAAGACGCCGTTGTCTGCAAAGATCCGATCGGCGCCAGGCGTAACGGGACCATTGGCCAACTCAGCTATGATCCGGGCCTTCACGCGTCCCACGTTAGCCAGGGTTACGGCATTCTCCAAAGCCGCAGGCAACAAGATGTCACAGTCCACGGCAATCACGTCTTCCGGGTCGATCTCCTTTGTTCCGGCAAGCCCCATTAGGGAACGCTTTTCCGCCTTATGCTTTAACGCTGCGTCGATGTCCAACCCATTTTCAGCATAGACAGCAGCTTTGGAGTCGCACGCCGCCACCACTCGCGCACCATCATCCGCTACCATGCGGGCGATATTAGCGCCGGCATTCCCGAAGCCATGGACCACTACGCGCGCGCCATCGAGGCTAACTCCTTTTACCCTGCAAGCCTCTCGCAAAGCGTAAAGACAACCGCGCGCTGTGGCTTCGCTGCGTCCCTGAGACCCGCCGAGCGAGATTGGCTTCCCGGTCACGACTCCGAGTTCCGTATGCCCACGGACCATCGAGATTGTGTCCATGATCCAGGCCATCGTCTGCTCATCGGTGTACATGTCCGGCGCCGGGATGTCGCGATCCGGACCAATGATTGGGGCAATTTCGAATGCGTAACGGCGCGTTAGTCTTTCCAACTCATTTTTCGACAAACTCTTGGTGTCGCAAACTACACCGCCTTTTCCACCGCCATAAGGGATGCCGACAGTAGCACACTTCCAGGTCATCCATGACGCGAGCGCCTTGACCTCATCGAGCGTCACATTGGGGTGATAGCGAATCCCCCCTTTTGCCGGCCCTCGAGCGATATTGTGCTGAACGCGGTACCCCTCAAACACCTGTACGTCACCACCATCCATTTTGACTGGGATAGAGACGATCAACTGGCGCTTGGGAGTTTGGAGTACCTGTCGAAGGGACGGGTCAAGATCAAGGTAATCGGCGGCGCGGTTGAACTGTTGTTTGGCAATCTCGAACGGATTTAGAACTTCGGCGGAAGTCTCTATGGCTGCCATGCAATCTTTCTCCTGGCATTAAGGGGTATGGGGAGCGGTGCAATCCTAGAATGTCCAATGTCCAAAGTCCAATGTTTCCGTTTATGGAACCATAAATTTCATCGGGAAAGCGGGACGAAGGTGTACTCCGATTCTTAACGGGAACAACCCCAATACTTCCGGAGTCTAACCAATCAGATAAGCTCCCCATGACCCGAGTGGCACCGGCAAGGGAGGAACAGATGCTTAAAGACTTGATTGAATCGAGTTCGCATCATCGCGAATTCAAGCGGCGCGGGTCATTCTTTCTTTTTACCTTGGCGAGTTATGTTCTGCTTTTGACGGTTGCCGGTGTTGTTAGCATTGTTGCCTATGAGGCGCAGCTTGTGGATCGGACCACTGAAACAGTCCTCACGATGTTGCCGCCCGCCGACGTCTCCCCACCAGAACCAATAAGGACCGGCTCGATTTCGGGGGGACATGGGGAAGGTGGGAAAAACTCTGGCAGCGCCAACACAAAAGACAGGATGGCTACGGTAGATCACCCAGAGGCGCCTGATACGATTTCGACCGCCCCCAACCCCGGCCTTCCTAACCCGGAACCAATTCGACTAGGCAATAGTGGGCCAGGTTTTGGCGATGGTCCGGGAGAAGGTGGGCCAGGCAGTCAATGGAAAGTCTCAACCGGAACTCCAGTCGTCATTGCGATCGACGAGAGTCCTCCAACTCCAAAGGTTCAAAAACCGCCTCAAGTCATAAGAAAGAAGGTAATCAACAGCGAGGCCATTTCGCTGCCGAAGCCACCGTATCCACCGCTTGCTCTGAAAACTAGAACGAAAGGAGTGGTGAGCGTTCAGGTACTTATCGATGAGACCGGTAAAGTGATCTCAGCAAGACCGCTTTCCGGGAGTCCAGTGCTGGTCCATGCTGCAGTTACGGCAGCGTATAAGGCGCGTTTCTCGCCTACGTTTCTCGGAGATCAGCCGGTAAAAGTCTCAGGCGTCATTACCTACAACTTCGTTATCGATTGACGACGTATCGAGGGTTAGCCCCGCCGTGCTTCCGAGCTGGGGCCCGGGCGTGATGAGCCAAATGTTTCCAGACAGCGGTTGCCCTGCCACAACAAGAGGTGCGCGATTTAAGTCCGCGCACCTCTCCCGCCAACTGGGCTTATGGCTTCGCAGCGACCGGATCCTTGCATCAATCTTCGAGGGGTTCCAACGTAGTAGCGGCGCATCCAATCGCTGCGAAGCTGTGAAAAGGCTTGAGCGAGGTTCCCGACGGCTAAAGAGAGTATGTGAAAACTCTTGGGGGCCAGATCCCTCTCGATTCTTTGGGTACTCAAAGAAAGGACGGCCTTTCTTCACCCCGGGAGGGGTGAGATGTCTATAGATTAGGGATGAACCAAATGACATCTCGGCGCCGTTCGAAGGGGCGGAACGATACGCATTGGTACTGGTCTAGTTGGGTTCCGCCCCTTCGAACGGCGCCGCAAGATTTTGGTTGGCCTGGCGCTATAGACATTTCACCCCGCCGGGGTGGGCTTGGCTTCGCGGACCCAGCCCCACTAACTCGCCGCGGCGGTTTCGACTTTCGAGTCGGTTAAATCTCCCAGCAGTTCGCGTACTTCTTCGGGGCCGTGCAGTCGGAAACGTGCCCGCGAGGATCGCCGTCCTACGTGAATGGTCCACGCAGTCTCAGGTAACCGTGCAAAGAGGTCTTCGTCAGTTACGTCATCGCCCACCGCAAGCAGAAAGTCCGGTTCACCAATCTCCTTTTTAATCGTCTCGAACACCTCGCCTTTGTTGGCCCACATGACCTTCACCTCAACGGTCTTTTGTCCCTTGACGGCAATCACATGAGTGTCCGCCAACATCTGCTGTAGATTCGAGACCAGTTCGTTGGCCAGCCAATCGCCGAAGAGCGGATCCGACATGCGAAAGTGCCAGACCAGAGAGAACTCCTTCTCTTCGATGAAACTGCCTGGCGTCCGCTCGACGAAGTGGTCCAGGACGGGATAGACGCGCGACTTCCATTCACTCGAATCACTCGAGTGTTGATGTTCCCAACCTCCCGACCCTGGCGGACGTAAAATCGCGCCATGCTCGGCCGCCAGCCAAAGGTGAGGCACGGCTCCAAACCATGCGTCAAGATCGGCGCGCGATCGCCCTGAGACAACGACGACTTCTGTACCATTCGTTGTCGCAAGCCGCTTCACGAGCTCAATCACTTCCGCTCCTGGCGCGGCGTCCTGAGGCCGCTTTGCATATGGTTGCAGCGTGCCATCATAATCGAGCAACATCAGACGGTGGCTGGCCCGGCGGAACGAGTCCTTAAGCTTCTCTTTTGGTAATGGCTCAGGCTCCTGCGATAGGCGCTCGGCTCGGTTCGACACGGCCTCCTGAAGATTCTGGATAAAGCGGTCACCCCAGGCAAAGACCGTGTTTTTGATCACGCGTTTGTATAGGGCCAGCATCCGGTCGCGGCGTTCTTCTTCCGGAATCGTCAGCGCACGCCCTATTGTCTCTGCCGTCCGTTCCTCGTCGTAGGGGTTGATTAGAAACGCCTCGCCCATCTCGGCAGCCGCACCCGCGAATTCACTCAAGATGAGCACACCGTTTCCATCCGGCTTGCAGGCTGTGTACTCCTTAGCCACCAAATTCAAGCCGTCGCGTAGGGGCGTTATGAGGGCCACATCCGCGGCCGCATAAAGGGCCGTTAGTTCGGAACGTGGAATTCCCCGGCGTAGATAGATGACGGGGGTCCATTCCGGAGTACTCCACTGACCATTGATCTGGCCCACCAACTCATCTACTTCTTTGCGCAACTCTTTATACCGCGTCACACCTTCCCTTGAAGGAACGGCAACTTGGATTAGCACCACCTGTCCGCGCCATTCTGGTGATTCAGCCAGAAATCGACGAAACGCCCGCAAGCGCTCGGGAATCCCTTTCGTGTAATCAAGTCTGTCAACTCCCAGGATGATCTTGCGATTCGCAAAGCTCTGCCTTAAGTCCTCAAGCCGCTTTCTAGTCGCGGCATCCTTCGCCAGCAGATCGGTAAATTGCTCGGGGGCAATTCCTATGGGCAAAGCCTCGAGCCGGACCGTGCGACCGCCGATCTGAACTCTATCCATCTGGTTTTCAATGCCCAGAATGCGAAGCATCGAAGAGCGAAAGTGCTGGAGGTAGCTGTAGGTTTGAAAGGCTATATAGTCGGCGCCAAGCAAGCCGCGCATAATCTCCTCGCGTTGAGGCAGAATGCGAAACACCGAGGAAGAAGGAAAGGGGATATGCAAGAAAAAACCGATTCGCGCTTGCGGCGCCACTTCTCGCAACATCTGCGGCAACAGCATGAGATGATAGTCATGAATCCAGACAGCATCATCGGGCCGCAGGTGCTTGACCAGCTCATCTCTAAAGATCTGGTTGGCCTCGACGTAGGCTCGCCACTCGTCGGGTTTGAACTTGACTATAAATGGAAAGTGGTGGAACAGCGGCCAGATCGATTCATTCGAATAGCCGTCGTAAAACCCGTGAGCGGTTTCGGCCGGAAGATCGATAGCATGATAGCGATCTCGTTCCGCCCATCGCTGAACTATTTGGCGACGCTTGTCATCAAAAATGCCGGAAGACTCCCCTGACCAACCGATCCAGATACCGTTCGTCCGCTTCAGGATCGGATGCATTGCTGTAGCAAGACCGCCGGCCCCTTTCTCAACTCGCCAACTCTCGCCTGCTCGTTTAAGAGCAACGGGTAAGCGGTTGGACACTACTACCACTCGCGGATGATTACTTGATTCGTTCAGCATTGCTGCTTCCGATGTAAAATCCCGGCGCGGGCCGACACCCAAACGATTAACGGCTTAATTCTCCGGTCGGCGGCTGCGGTCCCGGTGTGGCTTGAGCAGCCCGGAAGATGCGCTAGTAGCAGCGGCGATCTGTCGCCGCATTCGGAATTGAGTGACGCATATTGTATCACGTCATTAGAATTGCCTGCCCTTAAGGCTTCGCAAAACTGGATATCTGGTCATAAACTACAGAAACTTGCTCGCAATGGAACGAATTCGTGACATGCTGGACCCAGTTTTGCCAGCCAATGACACAACTTGAGATTAGATGATGAGAGGAAGCGGAGATCTGCTCAAATGACCAGCAGCACACTCACCAACGATCCACTGTGGTTCAAAGACGCTGTCTTTTATGAGGTGTACGTGCGGGGCTTCTATGACTCGAACCGCGACGGCAGTGGTGACTTTCGGGGACTTACCCAGAAGCTGGATTACCTTGAGTGGCTGGGAATTAACTGTATTTGGTTATTGCCCATGTACGACTCACCCCAGCGTGACGGCGGTTACGACATCTCAGACTACTACTCGATTTTGCCCGAGTATGGTTCGCTCGAAGACTTCCGAGAATTTCTTGATGAGGCTCATGCGCGCGGCATTCGAGTGATCGCTGACCTGGTCATTAATCATACTTCGGATCAACACCCGTGGTTTCAGGAAGCGCGTCTGCCCGGATCCCCGCGGCGAGACTGGTACGTTTGGAGTGACAGCAATCAGGGCTATTCCGGCGCCCGGGTAATCTTTAGTGATACCGAACGTTCGAATTGGTCCTGGGACGAAGAGGTTGGCGCCTTTTACTGGCATCGTTTCTTCCATCATCAGCCCGATCTTAACTATGACAACCCGGAAGTCCAGCAAGCCATGCTGGATGTAGTCTCATTCTGGCTCGAACTGGGCATTGATGGCTTTCGCGTAGACGCAGTGCCCTATCTGTTCGAGCGAGAAGGAACAAACTGCGAAAATCTGGCTGAAACGCACCAGTTTCTTAAACGGCTCCGCGCACACGTTGATGCCCACTACCCCAATACACTCTTGCTTGCCGAAGCAAATCAATGGCCCGAAGACGTGGTTGAGTATTTTGGCCGCGGGGATGAATTCCATATGGGCTACAACTTCCCTATCATGCCCCGACTGTTCATGGCTCTCCGACAGGAAGATCGCCGGCCAATCGTGGATATCATCGAGCGCACACCAGACATCCCCGACAACTGCCAGTGGGGAATATTTCTGCGCAATCACGATGAACTGACGCTAGAGATGGTCACCGACGAGGAAAGAGACTACCTCTATAACGAGTATGCCAAGGACCGCCGGATGCGACTGAACCTGGGAATCAGGCGGCGGCTTGCACCGTTGATGGACAACGGCCGGCGACGCATCGAAATGCTGCATGGACTCCTGTTCAGTCTTCCTGGCAGTCCTTTCCTTTACTACGGAGACGAGATCGGGATGGGAGATAACATCTATCTCGGCGATCGCGATGGGGTCAGAACACCCATGCAATGGACAGTAGATCGTAATGCCGGATTTTCCTTCGCCGACTTTGCCCAACTCTATTTTCCATTGAACATGGATCCGGTTTACGGCTACCAGTCCGTAAATGTCGAGGCCCAACAGCGTTATGACTCGTCGCTGTTAAATTGGATCCGCTCTGTAATCCACCTGCGCAAGAGGCATCAGGTATTCAGTCGCGGGACTATGAACATCATCAAGCCGAAGAACCGCACCATCTTTGCATTCACACGGAGTTACGAAGGTGAGACCGTAATCTGCATCTTCAACCTGTCGCAGTCTGCACAACCAGTTGAGTTGCCGCTGTCGGATTTCGAAGGCAGGATCCCGGTCGAAATGGCAGGTGGAACTCCGTTTCCAAGGATAGGCAAACGACCTTACCAACTAGCTTTCTCCCCACTCGGATTCTATTGGTTGGTTTTAAAAGACTAGTCGCGTGGTAACGGCGCGGGGAAGCCGCCTGCAACCGGCAATTCGATTCTGCTCTCAGCCTCAGCAATGTGCAGAGCCGCTCGTATTAGACCCAGGTGAGTAAAGCCCTGCGGAAAATTCCCGAGCAGTTCTCCGGTTTCAGGATTGATCTCTTCGGCAAGCAACCCGAGATCGTTTGCGTAGCTGACAATCCGCTCGAAGAGTTCGCGTGCCTCCTCGATTCTTCCCTGCAAAGCAAGATTATCGACGAGCCAAAAGCTACAGAGGGCAAAGGTTCCCTCATGACCAGGAAGTCCGTCTTCCGACAAGTACCGGTAGACCATGCCTTTTGACGTCAACTTTTCCTGGATGCGCTCCACGGTTGACAACACCCGAGGGTCAGTCGCTGGAAGAAACCCGCTTAAGGGTATGACCAGGGCGCTGGCGTCCAAATGTTTTTCGCCAAAAGCCTGTGTAAAAGCCCCCACTTCCGCGTCAAAGCCTACCGTCAGAATTGCGTTACGAATCTCATTCCGACTGGAAACCCACGAGTCTACCCTTGCCGGGAACCCGCAATCGAGGGCCAGGCGAATCGCGCGGTCCAGCGCAACCCAACAGAGGAGCTTCGAGTAAAGGAAATGCTTCTTCCCGCCTCGGAACTCCCAGATGCCATTGTCGGGCGCCCGCCAATGCCGGACTGTTTCGTCTGCCATGAAACAGACCTCGTTCCACCAATTTTCCGGCAACGGTGCTCGAAGGCGCTCCTGATACAGCAGAGCCGCATCAAGGACATGACCATAGACGTCGAGTTGCTTCTGCTTGAAGGCGGCATTACCTATCCGCACAGGCCTTGAATCACGATAACCCGAAAGATGATCGAGAGTTTGTTCCTCCAAATCAGAACCGCCATCAATCTGGTACATGATGTGCGGTTCCTTGCGTTCCGCGATACAAAGCCGATCCAACCAGTTGAAGAAATCGGTAGCCTCATCGCGATGTCCCAGCAGTTGCAATGCATAAATTATAAGAGCCGAATCACGCAACCACGCGAAGCGATAATCCCAATTCCGCACGCCCCCGATTGTTTCCGGCAGCGACGTAGTGGGCGCCGCAACCAGCGCCCCCGACGGTTCGAAGGTGAGTAGTTTAAGAACGAGCGCGCTGCGATGCACGAGTGGGGAATACGGTCCGTCATAGCGGCACGTTTGCCACCAGTCGCGCCAGTAACGCGCGGTTGTTTCCAGCGCCGCGTTCGCATCAATTGACGGCAGACAGATTCTTTGCCGGGTCGTATCCTGATAGTAAGAAAGAGTTACCCAATGGCGCTCGTGTTCCCTGACAACAAAACTCTTGGTCACCTTCGCGTCGGCACATTCGAGATGTTGAGAACAAGAGAGGGCGAGCGCTTCTTTTCCCGCTCGCGCAATCACGCCCCCCGTACAGCTTTCCAGCGTGGTCTCGGCACGCGCGTAGTCGAACGTAGGTTTGAATCCCAGTTCAACCTCCACATCTCCCGCGATCCCTTCGATCAAACGTACGATTTGATATCGGGATACAATGTCTTCGCCTCGGTGAGTTCGGGTGACTGGCTCGACCGGCATAAAGTCAGTCAGTCTGAATTTTCCGGTGTCGGTGGTGAAAGTAGTCGTGAGGATATTGGTTGTGGGGACGTAGGACCGCGTTACCTCAAAGTTGGCAACCGGCCTTATTTCGAAAAACCCTCCCTTATTGGCGTCCAACAAGCGACAGAAAACGGCAGGACTGTCGAAGTGGGGCCAGCAACACCAATCGATTGAGCCTGTACGCGAGACTAGGGCGGCGCTGTGGGCATCACCGATAAGTGCATAGTCTCCAATGGGACGGTATCCGTATTCACGAGCAGGCATAGTCAATTCGAAGGCGATTGTTCAACCACTAACCTTATCACGATTGTGCCGAGTAGAATTACGCGTTTGCTTGGTCTAGAATGCACCGCGCTGTCACATTTCTCTTAAGATCTGGTTTTTCCGGGAATTATCTGACAAAGTTTCTTGCTAAACTCGGTAACAATGCTGTCTCCCTAAGATCTTATCTTCGAATGGAGATCCCGATATCTTGTCATTAAAGAATTCCACGCTACGCGCTAAGGCTATCCCCATATTTATCGGACTTGCAATTCTAACGACGTCCACCTGGCTGACCCGAAGTGATACGGTGGCGCCGCGCACGGAACTCGAGCTTTTAAATTACGACGAGCTGGTCCAACTATACCAAGAGCGGAATCCTCCCGAGGATCTCCAGCGAAAGTTGACGACGCTTCTTAATACGCCATTTGTAGACAATAGTGCCACGTCCCGGGGAGTCAGGCCATTGAAGCCTCAAACCCCCAAGTTGGGAAACTTCCTGCGGATTGCCTTCTGGAACATCGAGCGTGGATTGGAGTTCGAGGCCATCGAAAGAGCTTTCCGAGGTTCCGCAGCATTCTCCGAAATACTGGACGGAGCTACCCATCCACCGCGCAGTGAAAAGCGCTACGACGTTCTCAATGAGTCCATCCTCTTAAAGGATGCTGATGTGATAGTGCTAAACGAGGTCGACTGGGGCCTCAAGAGAACCGAGTATCGCCACGTTGCCCGAGACCTGGCAGCAGCCCTTGACATGAACTATGCCTACGGCGTGGAGTTTGTAGAGGTCGATCCGGTTGCTCTCGGTCTCGATAAATTGCTCGATATCCCTGAAGAAGATCGTGAAGAGATTATTTCGGAGATTAGAGTGAGGCCGGAGACCTACAAGGGCCTTCACGGAACGGCCATTCTCAGTCGCTATCCGCTGGAAAACGTGCGAGTGGTGCCATTCAAGACTCAACCGTACGATTGGTATAACTCGGAAAAGAAGGGTGTAGCCCTTCCCGAAAAAGGTAAACGCAAACTGGCCCAGACAATCTTTCTGGAACAGTTGTACCGCCAGGTGCGCCGTGGCGGCAGAATGATGTTGCTAGCTGACATTTCGGATCCGGACATCCCGGGTGGCCGGGCGACGATCGTCGCCACGCATCTTGAACCGCGAGCCAAACCGAAGGAGCGGCAACAGCAGCTCGCGGAAGTGTTTGAGAAGATCAAAGACATCGACCATCCAGTCGTCCTCACCGGCGACCTGAATACTACCGGTGAAGACTCAACGCCTACCTCCTTTCAACGGGAAATCAAAAAGAGGCTGGGCAGCAAGTCTTTCTGGCTTCATCGAGGTATCGCTTATGTGACAGGTGTCGGACTCGTGAAGGATGTTGTTATAGGCGCCGTAAAGTACTACCGCGTACAGGCCGACCCCACTGTTCGTCATGTGCCTATCGTTTCTCCAAATCCCGCGGCGGGCTTCTTTGAGGATCTGAAAAAGTTTCGCTTTGATGATGGGGGTGCTTTCGACTTTCGCGGCGATCGCGAAAGATCCCACGGACGACGCTCAGGGGTGCTGGCTAACTCAAATGAGCGTGGCGGCAAAGGGTTTATCACCACTTCTGAAGTAAAGCGCACTGTCGGCTTCGTGGGGAGATTCAAGCTGGACTGGATTTTTGTTAAACCGGACGGGCTTGATGGCCCTTATGATGGTACGCAGTCGTACCGTTTTGCGCCGCACTTTGGCAGAACTCTGAAAGCACTGAACTACGCTCTTGAAGATCGCATTTCAGACCATAGCCCGATGATTGTCGATCTTCCCTTTGCCGAACCTACAATTGAGTGAAGAGAATTTATTGACTAATTACTGGTATTTCGCACCACACCCCGGGCAGCGCCAGTCATCACTTCCTTGCCATGCTGATTGCGACAGACCCACTTTGATTCAACTCGGGTAAACTCGCTATCGGGTTCCGATTGGTCCAGGGCTACAAGCGTAACTTCACAAAGAACTGTATCACCGGCAAAGACCGGACGATGAAATTCGAACTCGAGTTCGCGAGCGATGAAGTTCATATCACCGCCTATCTTGGTCGGGAGCGTCGCCGTCAACAAACCATGCGCCATAAGGCGGCCCTGTTTATCGCGCATCAGATGATGCTGCCCTGTATCACCTGAGAGGCTTGCAAACAGCCGGATGTCTTCTTCGGTAAAAGTCCTGGACCATGAAAGCTTATCGCCTATCTCCATTGGTAACGAGTTAATCCTTAACTTCCATCAATTGGTTCAGTCTTTGGTCTTTGGTCTTTGGGCTTAGGCCTTTGGACTTAGGCCTTTGGACTTAGGCCTTTGGTCTTTGGGTCCTTTGCAAAGTCCAGAAGTTTAGAGGCCCCAAGGTTCAAAAGCTCAATGCCCAAAAGCTCAAAGACCAAAGGCTAAAGGCCTAAGGCCAAAGACCAAAAGCCAAAGACCAAAGCCCCAACAACGGACAACTGACTACGGACAACTGACTGGGTCAGCAACTTCCCACCAAACCTGCTGCTCGATCAGGAACTCAGTCAACGAACGTAGATCACTATCAGCCGGCACGTTCACTGTCACCATGTGCGACAGCAGGTTCTCACATTCGCAGCCGAGATCGCTGGCCTTTTGCTGAATCGCCACAATCTCAGGCGAGTCGAGACTAAATCGCGTGAGGAGAAGCCGGACAGTTCCATTTCCTGATTTCTCTACGACTTCATTCATCACAAGGACACCTTCATCGGTCGTACGAACGCTGAAAATGTCCTGCTTCGAGATGCCGTACGCAAAGGAGGGGCTGTGCTCCATGCGGTAAAGTCCGCCTCCTACCGGGATAGCCGGCAGCATTTCCGTCCGGCCTTCATCATCGCTGAACTGGACATCAACTTGGGTATTTTGTTCGTTCATTCTTCGAGTATGTGATTCCACCTTAAACTCTCTTTGGCAGCCCCACCGATGCTTGGAACATGCGGGCCTCAATTTTTCCACGGCTTCGCAGCGACCGGATCCCCGCTTCAACCTACCGAGAAGCTGCGCGAGTAGTCGCAGGGCATCCGTGGATCAACCACCAGACCAACCAACGTGAGTAGCCGGGGGGATCCGGTCGCTGCGAAGCTGTTAAAAGGATTGTCCCCAACGCAGCTTTCGATGGACCACCAGATATTCCGATTCGCCTTTTCACAACTCCTCCGCTCCCGGTTCCGTATTTGTGGTCCCACCTAAAGACTCTTCGCACGATTGCAACGAATACTTTGCAGCTTCACACCGCCGAAGGATACAGCAGCCTTATCCGGTGGGAAAGATGCAAGCCCCTGGCGTAGAGACCGCGTCAAGAAATCGTCTGAAGGCTGCGATACGATCTCATTAACAGCTAACTTCAGCTAGGTGGTCCAGGTGCCGCGATAAGAACCGTTCTCTTCTTACCTGTAGTCGTCTGAGGGCTAGTTCAACATACCGTCTCATTAACACCTAACTTCAGTTAGGTGGTCCAGGTGGGCCGGGATACTGGAACCGTTTTAACGGTTTCCCGCCTGCCGTTCGTATACAGCAAGAAACCGTTGAAACGGTTAATTAGTATTGGCGTTTTGGGTCACCTGACTGAAGTCAGGTGTTAATGAGACCGTAGTATCGAAATCGGACTAAACAGTGAGATGGGATGATCCTAGAGGTAAGAAGGCTGGCATTTTCTCGAACCATCCCATATCTGAGGTATTCCCACATTGCTCGTAGACTGGAATCCTGTTTAATCGCTTCCATAAATTAGCGAAATGTGTTACTTACTTGGCCGCTCTAACATCCTCACCGAAAGGATTAGGGCCGCAAGATAAGGGCTCTTCCCTCACCTCATGTCTATTCATTCCTATTGCAGATGTTGGCTGCATTTAGTTTGGGGCACACTCAATCGAGAACCAATGTTGCCTAAAAGTGCTGCGGCGCAAGCATCTGAGTTCCTTTCCAACTATGCGTTAGAGAAAACATTTACATGAAGATCAATTACTTCAATGCGGACCACACGCATGCATTGATCGATCTTCCCACTGGAATCAAAATTGAAGATACCGCAAAGCTATTCAAAGGCGCCTCGTCACACTGGATAAATGAGCACAATATGGTTCCTGGAAAGTTTCGGTGGGGCCGAGGCTATGGAGCGTTTTCGGTTTCTGCTTCCGATGTCGATACGGTCGCAAACTACATAGCTCGCCAGGAAGAACATCATAAACGGAGATCTTTCAGGGAAGAGTACGAACTACTTGTCACTCGTTATGGTCTGGTGTGGTCACCGGACGATTAACTCGCGCTGAGCCACGGCAGCCATCCGGTTGATCCGCTGATAACGTTCCTAACTTTCTGCCCAATCGCAGGGGACGTTGATTTTCGCCTTCGCGGCGCTCTTATTTTCAAAGCAGGGATGGAACGTTTATAGCGCGTGGTCCATCAATGCATACCATCCGGGAGTGCGAACCCTTAGGGGGTGGAGGAAGTCTGGACTTTGGACAGTGTCTCGGCAGTCAATGCACATCACTACCGCCCCTACTGTCTTCTAACTGCCCTTTTCGAAAAGCCGCTGGCGTTTTATCCAACTTCCGCATTAATCTCTGGCGATAGAATTAACCAATCTTGCTGCGGAGCTAACTGTGACGGAAACAGCAGACGTCGTGATCATTGGCAGCGGCATCGTCGGATCAAGTGTCGCTTATCATCTGACGGAAGCCGGTTGCCGAAATGTGCTGGTCATCGAGCGTGAACCGCACCAGGGAAAAGGCTCCACCGGCAAGAGTATGGGTGGCGTGCGGGCGCAGTTTTCAACGCCCGCTAACATCCTCATGTCCATCTATTCCATTGACTTCTTCAGCAAGTTCGATGACGTCATCGGACATCCAGCCGATTATCGCCCACATGGCTATCTATTCTGCGCGACTAACGAGCGCCATCTTGCTTATCTTGAAAGTAATCGCATGCGCCAACTCGCGCTCGGTCTTAAGAACGTTCAACAGGTTTCGCGCGAGGATATCCTCGGATTTGTTCCACAACTACGC
>DATKDA010000191.1:0-12704 GCA_035512935.1 Pyrinomonadaceae bacterium
GGCCTACCGCTCGAGATTCGTTTCGCTGTCGAGCCGAAAGCCAAGCGAATCAATGGCGTGAACATTTCCAACTGGCCGGAAGGCCATGACTTTCACGATCGGACGCCCATTGAGGTCGAGCTTCGTCGCTGAGACAGATGAGCGAATCGCTTCGAGAGAAGCTTCGTCCAGAATAAAAATCTTCGCTGCGGGAGCGAACCCCTGATTCACAGTGAATGCTGGCGCGCTTGCTTCATTTAGTGCTGAGATAATTGCGTCATTACTGAAATAACGTCTGCCCCGCGCAATGATTACAAAGTCGCCTGGTCGAAGTTGCTTAAGAGTTTCGGGATCTGAAAGTGACACGAATGTTAGATCCTGACGCCCTGCCACTTTGGCGTAATGCGCTGCGAGCCGTGGTGTTTCGCTGGCTATCTGAGAACCTGCACTGGCCCTGCGGGCAAGCTCGAACATTGCGTCACGCAAAGCCCCGTCGTAAAACTCATCATGAGGAAAATAGTAGCCGGCGCTGGCCCAACCCCCGCCGATTAAATTTGTATAGAGACGAAAGTGGGGCGACGCTACGATGCTTGATGTGATTGAACCGATGACTACGAGCAGCGCCAACACAGCGGGCGCGTAAAGCATCAGACCCTGACTCCCACCAAACGAGGCAAGCTGCTTACCCATCCACTGACCTGTTAAATGCACGCCAAGCGCCGCAGTGACCAGCACGGCGGGAAGTACGGGGGTGAAATACCGCGTGAACTTACCACCTGCAAAAGTAAAAGTCATGAGCCACACAAACATCCACATCAGAATGAAGTAACGTCCGTCGCCAACCTTGCGGCGAAAGAATAGTGGTAAGCCAATCAGAAAACCGGCCAGCGTCAACAGCGGGAGTTTGACTGCGATAAATACCAGGTAGAAATACCAGGGAGTGCCTTGCAACCAATCAGTCAGGCGATGAGTGTAAAGCGTACCCATGAACTCGTATCCATCATGGGTTACTCGTTTTTGGCTGGCGAAGTTTCCCATCTGGCGCCAGGTATCGGGAAGCAGGATGGTAGGACTCAATATCAGGAAGACCAGGCCAATGATCAACAAGAACGTCAGTATCCGCTTTTTGCCTAGGCGCCAGCGTGTTTCAGGAATGGCCTGAAACATCCAATAGTAAGTAATACTCACTGCGATCAATTGCGGCACGTATTTGGAGGCCATCATGGCGCCGAAGGCGGCCGCCGTGGCCCAATAGTAAGGTTCGGGACGGCGGCCGGTTTTGCTTTCGGCAACTCGCTGTCCGCGCAACCAGAAGACGTTTGCTAGTAGGAAGAAAAAGAGCAGAAAAGTATCTTCTTTGGCGATGCGGTTGAAGCCGATGGCGTTCGGATCAAACGCCCAGAGTGCCGCGGCAAGTAATCCAACCTGATCACCGAACAACTCAGTCACAATGAGGAAGATCAGAATCGTCGACAAGGCGCCAAGGATGACCCCGGGTAACCTTAACGCCGTTTCCGTTGAAAGCTGCAAGCCCGTAACGTTTCTGTTCCAGCTCTCTGCCGCCAGGATGCTGATGGTCTGGAGGGCCTTCATCAGCATTGGATGCTCGCTGTTCGCTGCCGTCAATCCATTCGCCCGATAGTCCGCGACTGCATGGAGCTTGTTGAGTTCGTCATCGCTCAGGCCTTCCGCGCTGAGTTCGATAGACCGGAGTCCAAATCCGCCTATGACGAGAATAATCAACGCCCCAATTAGCAGAGTTCGGCTTGAGGAGCGGACGCCGCCTTCGAAAACCAATTCGGGTCTCAGGCCGGCCGTGATGACATGTTCCGCTCTTCCAGACAAAGTTACTCCTCTTCGCTTCAGGGGTGCGGGTTACAAAAGGGGCCAAGGTTAGCGTGATTCAAAACTATCTGTCAAAAAGGTGGTAAGCAGGAAACGGTCCACGAATGCAGACGAATTCCGAACATGAGGCTTGCAATTCAAGATTGAATCGGTGAATATTTGCGGCAACCACCAACTCGATTTTAATGAGTTCCCTTGAAAGAACGTTTTCCGATTGTACCGATTAGCGGTAATCTTTCTTACACCAAGGAGTAGAACAGAATGGCCGAGAGTCAACATAATCTTCCGCCCGGGACGGATGCCCCGCCATTTCGCATCGATCAAAAGCTCCATCAGATTCTGTATAAGCCGTCTTCCCGGCCAACACTGGAGGCAAGGCCTCAGGAGGTCTTGCCGGAGCCGGTTTATCCACAGCACCCCAATCCGCCGGAAATGACGAAACGCGAATACCAGAAGCTCAATGCGATCCGGACGTGGAAGACGTGGGGCGCGCCTTACTTCAAGTCGCGTTGGCACTCGGGAGAACTGCGACCAATCATTCCTTATCTCTTCACTGAGTGGAAGTGCAACCTTGATTGTCACTACTGCTGGTCGTACAACAACAAAGTAAAAGGGATGACCGAAGATGTAGGCAAACGTTCGATCGACTGGCTGCATTCAATCGGGTCGCGCGTTCTGGCGTTAATGGGTGGGGAGCCGTTGCTAAGGCCCAAGTTCATTCACAAGATTGTGTACTACAGCGCAAAGAAAGACATCTTTGTTTATCTGCCCACAAACGGTCGATTGATGAAACCGGACGTTATTGACCACCTTGGGGATGCCGGTCTGGCCACGGTTAATCTCGCGGTTGACTCGGTAAAAGAGCGGAAAGAGTTGCCCAAGGCGTTCGAGCCCATTCGCTCGTACTTCGATTATCTGGTTAAGCGGCAGCACCATTATGGCTACACCGTGATGTTCAATATAAATATCTGCCGCACGAACATCGATGACGTTAAAGAGTTGACTGAGATTGCCCGGGCAAACGGAATCGCGACCGACTATCACATCAACGAGACTCCGATGACTGAACAGTCTCACTTCAAGCACCTGAATGAGAACAGCACCTATCTTACTCCTGAAGACTGGCCCAAGGTCGATGCGCTGCTTGATTACCTCAACGACAAGCGCATTAATGAAGGTTACAAGATGGTGAACCCCATTCAGCATATGGAAGACATGAAACTTCTGATGCGCGGTAAGGTGCCACCCTGGCAGTGCCGCGCGGGCCAGAACTCGCTGATCATCCGCACGGATGGCTCGCTGGCGCCATGTTTTCCAATGTATTCAGCCACGCATGACTGGGGAGTAGTCGGAGATCATAAGTTCGACGTGAAGCAGCTTGACGAGATGAAGGTGGATTGCACGAAGCATTGCCTCTCAACATGCAATTACATTCTCGGTTATTGCTATGACAACATGCGAGTGATCTCCTGGGGCGTGAAGCAGGCTCTGAGTGGATTTAAGGGCGCGACTGGAAGTTTCTGAGAAAGTTGACTAGGAGGAATAGGACAAATAGGACGAATAGGTCCTATAGGTCCTATTTAGTCCTATTCGTCCTATTCCCCCCCTTCACCCTTCCCACCCACTCATCCTTCACCACTGCCCTCCCCGCATCGTAACTACTGCCACAATCAAATTGATCCCCAAGCCAATGGCTATGCCCATCCAATAGCGACGTGCGCTCATCGAGTTCCTGAAGTTTACAAGTGACGCAAGACCCAGTGGGGCCCAGATCAATACGGACGTAGCCAGCCCTGGACCGTAACCTCCCTCTCTGATCCCGCTCAGAACGTGTGTTGTGGCGTTAAAGAGAACCGTTGCTCCCATGATGACAATCATCAAAATGGGGAAGTTGAAGCGGCGCGCGAGCTTAATTCCTACAATCATCAACACCACTGCAACCGATTGAATTACCAGGAACCGCACCGGCGAGAAATGAACCCCCCTGACTCTTAAAAGGTAAGTCGAGTAGCCTTCACCCCCAAAGTATTCTTCAGCGATATGGATTATGTAAGTTAAAGGGAACAGCCAGGACCAAAACGCAATTGTTGTTTGCTGCAAACAGTCTTCTCCGTATCTCTCTTTTCTGACGAGAATGCTATTTCAGTACTTCACAGTCAAGGAGCCGGGCTCCTTTGAAAGAGCGCCGGTAGATTTGAAGGCCAAAAGAAAAAGATCGCACACTGGACAGCCTGACGTGTCCTGTGGGATAAGGTCTGGCTGATGCCGAGTTCCCAACCTTCCTGGTCCCCACAGCTCGCCCGTCGCTTGGGACTCTTTGATGCCACCATGATTGTCATGGGAGGAATCATCGGTTCTGGCATCTTCATTAATCCCTATGTCGTTGCCCGCCAGGTTACTAGTCCGTTTTTAATTCTTGGGGTTTGGGCCATCGGCGGATTAATTGCCCTGGCAGCGGCTTTTATCTGGGCGGAACTCGCGGCATTGCGTCCTGAGGCAGGTGGGCAGTACGCCTACCTGCGCGATGCCTTTCATCCTGCTGTTGCATTCCTCTACGGTTGGTCGCTCCTGCTGGTGATTCAAACGGGAGGGATGGCCGCTGTGGCAGTAACGTTTGCCCATTACTTTCTCGAACTGACCAGGCTCCCAGTAACCGGGTCAGCAGTTGCCGTGCTTGCCCTCGGAAGTCTAACCATCATCAATTGTCTGGGCGTGAAAGCGGGTAGTACTGTTCAGAATTTCCTAATGGTCCTAAAAATATTGGCAATCATTGGATTGATCGCCTGTGGCCTGCTGCTGGCTCCTGATGCCGCAACTCCCACAAGTGAAGTGCCAGAACCGGCGCCTCCCTTTTCGTTTGACCTGTTGACTGCGATTGGAGCAGCGATGGTCCCTGTGCTGTTCGCCTATGGAGGTTGGCAGACTGCGAGCTTCGTCGCTGGGGAAATTCGAGAGCCGCGCCGGAATCTTCCCCTTGGCCTGATCATCGGCGTCTCGGGAGTGGTTGCTCTTTATCTGGCGGTAAATTTTGTTTGTGTACGGGTATTGGGACCAACGGGGCTCGCGGCGACCACAACGCCGGCTTCTGACGTGATGCGATTGGCGTTGGGAGAGACCGGCGCGCGCGCCATCGCGGCCGGTATTGCGATTTCAACACTGGGCTTTTTAAGTCAGGGCATGCTGACCGCGCCCCGAGTCTATTTTGCGATGGCCGAGGACGGGTTGTTCTTCAGGAGTGTCGGCCAGCTTCATCCGCGCACCCTGGTACCTGTGGTGGCGATCGCGCTTCAGGGGACTATGGCAATCATCATCGCGCTGTCCGGACGTTACGAACAGATCCTCAATTATGTAGTGTCTGTCGATTTTATCTTCTTTGGTTTGACAGCGACCTGCATCTTTCTATTTCGCAGCCGGGGAGCCGGCGGTGGTCCAACTGACACAGGAGTCCGGCTGATCACGCGGATTCCCGGACATCCGATTACGACAGCGCTCTTTATTGCTGCGTGTTGGCTGGTGGTCATCAATACCGTTTACCGATATCCCGAAAATACTCTGATCGGGCTGGCGATTGTTCTGGCAGGGGTTCCGGCGTACCTTTTCTGGCGCGGAGGCAAATTACGGTGAACGCTACGAGGCGGACGATGGAATCCGAGTATATGCACTGGGCCAAGACACGTTCCCAGGCACGATTTAATTTGGCTACAAGCAACGTCAGAAATACTAAGCTCGAACAACTGACGATATCGATTGACGATCTGGAAATAACCGGCGACAGCCGCTACGGATATGAGCCGTTGCAGCAGTTGCTGGCAGCCAGAGCTGGAGTCGACTGCGAATCGATCGTTGCGGCGACGGGGACTTCGCTTGCCAATCACCTGGCCATGGCGGCTATCGTCAGTCCGGGCGACGAGGTTCTGATCGAAAAGCCAACTTACGAACCATTAATCGCAGTCGCCCGTTATCTTGGCGCCGAGATCAAGCGTTTCGAGCGCCCGTTCGAAACAGGATTTCGGATACTTAAAGATGAGATCGAAGGGCAGGTAAGTTCACGCACGCGCCTCATCGTCATCACCAACCTGCACAACCCCAGCGGCGTGCTGACTGACGAAGAGACACTTAGACATTTGGGTGAGATTGCCCGCAGCGTGAAAGCCCACGTTCTTGTCGACGAGGTCTATCTTGATACAGTTTTTGAGAACACCCCGTCCACGGCGTTTCACTTGGGTGCTGAATTCATTACTACCAGCAGTCTCACAAAGGTTTACGGTCTTAGTGGCCTCAGGTGCGGGTGGATCGTGGCCGAGCCCGACATAGCCAGGCGGATCTGGCGTCTCAACGATCTGTTGGGTTCGGTTGCGGCGCATCCAGCCGAGAGATTAAGTGTTGTGGCCTTGCGACAACTCGACCGGATTCGTAATGCCGCCCGTACCCTTCTGGAAAACAACCACGAGCTGGTTAATCGCTTCCTTGATACGCGGGACGATCTGGAAACCGTACGACCCGGTTTGGGGACGATTGTATTTCCGCGTGTGAGTCGCGGTTCAGCGGATGGGTTGTGTCAACTGTTGCGCGAGAAGTATGAGACCTCGGTGGCGCCGGGGCGCTTCTTTGAGATGCCGGAACATTTTAGGCTGGGACTGGGAGGCGATTCGGAAACGCTGGTGGAGGGACTGGAAAGGTTGGGTTACGCCCTTGATGAGCTTCGACCCAAATAGCTACTTCCTGGCGCGTAATTCGAGCCTGAGCCATTCAAGCAGAAGGTCTGCGGCCTCGATTCCCGCAGCCTCGGCAGTGATCTTTATTGGCGGGCCCTTGGGCCAATTGTCACGGCGCAATTTCGGACCACTCAAAGACTGGTAATAAAGTTTGCCCTGCGACCGGCGCTTGCCGGTGCCTGGAGCAAATACCAGATACTTAATCTCAAGGTCGGGGGAGTTCAGAAGGATCGTACCGCGCTGGAAACTGTCGACTTTAAACTGGAGCAATACAACAAAGTTCGCCTGCTCGGATTTAGCTCGTTTGACCGCCTCGCCCTTCTGGAGATCTCCCAGTGTCTCGACTGCCAACCTTTCAACCTCTTCCAGTCGTTTAATGAAGCTGGCAAAGATCGTGCTTTCACTTGGGAGTCGCCTGGCCGTCGGTTCACGAGCTATCAAAAGCTTCATTTGTGGTTCAGGTTTCTCTAGTTCGGAACCTGGCTGTGGTTGAGATGCGGCGGGACGAGGGGTTGGTGGAGTTGGCTGTTTTCCGCGTCGTCCGGATTGTCCTTGCACGAACACGGAAAAAACGCACAAGCATAATGATAGGATTACAAGGCGGCCCGACATCGAAGTTTGCATATCGCCCTCGCTAACGTAAGGGATTGGTCTGTTCTCCGAATCAACTCAAGCGATGAGTTGCGCAATGTTAGAGTCGCGACTGAGATAATAAAGCAAAGGGTCGGAAGTGAAAAGGGATTGGACCAGCTTTAGGCCAGTATGATAAAGGGATAGCCCTGTTCTGTCTTGTTTACATTCGACCGTTTTTCCGAACAGGACGCCGGCGCTACCTGGCACGCTTTGACGGGGTTCCATTTCTCTGTTTGTGGTTGTAAAGTTACGCAGGTCAGTGATCAATCCGAACTTCTCGCAGTCTATCTCCGGTGACATATGAGAATCGTGGTTGCAGAAGAGCGCAACGGCCAACCGCAGGCTGAACGCGCATTCGACTCCAGAACTATAAAGATCGGCAGGGACTCCAGTGAATGCGAGATTGTGTTTGGCAGCGACGAGTGGCCGATGGTCTCCCGCAGGCATGCCGAACTTCGTCTTGAGACGTCGCGCTGCCTTCTGGTTGACCTGAATTCGCGCTACGGAACATTTTTGGATGGGCGTCAGTTGACTGCGCCAGCCGAAGTCAGAGCCGGCTCGCGAGTGCAACTCGGTCCGAACGGACCCGTACTGAGCATTCGACGAATTGAAGCTGTCGCCCAACCTGTTGACGCTGTTCCCACGATGGGGGGAGCGCCTGCCAGAAAGACGCTGGGCCCTGAACCTCGCCAGCCGTCTCCGCCCGTTTTTCGCGAACAACCAATCCCTGCTCCTCCGCGAGCGCCTCAAGGCTACAACGCTCCCGTTGCGGCCTTCCTCGAACTCGCGGGCGAGACCACTGGGGATTTAAGACGCCTGCATCTCGATCGGGATTTCATTCGCATTGGCCGCGATCTCGACGTGGATGTGAGGATTGCTGCCGCAGCCGCGATTGTGTCGCGCCAGCACGCCGTGATCGCAAGGCGCGGGGATCGCTTCGAGCTTATTGACCAAAACAGCTTCAACGGCACGCTGCATAACGGACAGCGAATCAGTACGCCCACGTTGTTGTCCGACGGGGATCGCATTCAACTAGGGATGGGTGGCCCAATTCTGCGTTTCCGCGATCCGGCGCACCCGCAACCCCAGGCCCAAGGTCCCCGACCAGAAACGATCGTAGTCTCGCCGAGTTCGTCATCCCCACTTGCCCAGCATGGCGCCGCAGCTGGCCTTCCGCAGGCTGTCCTGGCCCAATATCCTTTCAAAGGTCCTGTGCCGCTGACCATCGGGCGCGGGGTCGATAACGATATTCGGCTGGATGGGCTGCAAATTTCCAACCACCACGCTCGCGTTACCGAACAACAGGGCAACATCTTTATCGAAGACACCGGCTCGACCAACGGAATCTGGGTGAATGGCGCGCGTATTTCGGGAAAGATTCCTGTGCGCGCCAATGACACCGTACAGATCGGTCCTTTCCTGCTCATCATCGATCCCGCGCGCGGCGTAGCAGTAATGGACACGCGCTCAAAAACCCGGATCGACGCGATCGACATCACCAAGATAGTGGTGAACCGCTCGGGTGGCGGAACAATCAAGCTTCTGGATGATGTCGATCTTACGATCCAGGCTAATGAGTTTGTAGGTCTTCTTGGTCCATCAGGCGCCGGCAAGTCGACCTTGATGGACTCGCTCAATGGCATGCGGCCTGCCACCGAGGGGCAAGTGCTGATCAATAGTCAGGATCTT
The DNA here is from genome assembly GCA_035512935.1 of Pyrinomonadaceae bacterium. GTDB lineage: Bacteria > Acidobacteriota > Blastocatellia > Pyrinomonadales > Pyrinomonadaceae > PSRF01. The sequence goes on from DATKDA010000191.1 coordinate 8,862, forward strand.
TATCAGCATCTGGATGCGCTCAAGCAATCGATTGGTTACGTTCCCCAGGATGACATTATTCATCGCGAATTGACCGTCTATCGGACTCTTCATTACGTAGCGCGACTGAGACTCTCACGAGACGTGTCGCCACAGGAAATGGACCAAATCGTAAATGAAGTAATGGACGTAACCGGACTGTCCGAACGTCGCGATGTGCCAGTAGGTCAGCTTTCTGGAGGCCAACGAAAGCGCGTCTCGATCGCTGTCGAGCTGATCACCAAGCCCTCAATCATCTTCCTTGACGAGCCTACGTCAGGTCTCGATCCGGCTACAGAAGAGAAGATCATGAAACTCTTTCGGCAGATCGCGGAGTCTGGGCGGACGGTCATCCTTACCACGCATGCGATGGAGAACGTGAAACTCTTCGACAAGATCGTGGTCTTGATGCGGGGCAAACTTGTCTTTTACGGAGCACCGCAGGAAGCACTGGCCCATGTGGGCGCGGAGAGCTTTAAAGACCTTTACGACAAACTGGAAGCGCCTATTGAAACGCGCCTGGCAAGATTGCAACCGTTGCCACCCGGAGCCTCGGCCGAACAGAAGCGACAGGTCAAGTTTCAGAAAGAGTCTGTAGCGGAAGAGGTAGCGGAAGAATGGAAGCAGCGTTTCATGCAGACAACGCAGTATCAGCGCAATATCCTCGAGCCTCTGGGTGCGCTTAAACATCAGCCGCAACCGGCAGCTCCGGCGCGCCGTCATGCCACTGTAACTGACTCCTTACGCCAGTGGCGCACATTGGCCCAGCGCTATTTCGAAGTGCTGGTCCATGACAAGTTCAATCTGTTGATTCTTTTTGGTCAGGCCCCAATCGTAGCTTTTCTGACCTGGCTGGTTGTGGACCATGACGCGCCCCGTGACTTCCCCTACTTTGTTCTGGCTCTTGTCGCGGTATGGTTTGGAACTTCAATAGCCGCCCGGGAGATCATTCGCGAACGCGCGGTCTACAATCGCGAACGCATGGTGAATCTGGGTCTGCTCCCCTACGTTGGCTCTAAACTCTTTATCCTCTCTTTAATTGTTGGGTTGCAATGCATTCTTCTTTTTGGGTCGTTGCGCTTTTTTCATGTGACCGGGATTATGGAGATGCCCGGCGATTACTTCGGGATACCGCAACTGATGGTAATGGTCCTTACGGGCATCGTGGGCATTTCAGTGGGTCTGTTCGTATCGGCCATCGTCAAGACTTCGGAGATGGCGACCAGCTTTGTGCCGCTTTTGTTGATTCCCCAGATCCTCTTTTGTGGTTTGGTGGGTGTGCCCAAAGGAATTGGCAGATATGTTGGCGCCGTCATGCCGGCGACGTGGTCGTTTGACGAAATGAAGCGTTTGTCCTCAGAACTGGGAGTGCTGCGGGGCAAGGACGAGGATGCGATGCCCTCTGAATTAGCGGAAGGACGTGGACTCTACAAACACATCAAGCATCAGAATGATGAACTGATCGATAAAAAGCAGCGCGAGGTAGAAGAGTATAAGAGAAACTCGGAAGCAAAGTTTGATGACTTTGAGGAAGAGATGGCCGATTATCAGAAGCGTTTGCAAACGTGGAACATGGGAGGAAGGCAGGGAGCGGAACCCAAGAAGCCGCAGCGGCCGACGCTGGATCCGGTTCCGCCGAAAGTAAAAGTGGTAGAGCTACCGGATGATCTCAGTGGTTATGTTGACTTTATGCACGCGTGGGGCAACAAATGGTTGAATCCATTTGTGCTGCTTCTGATGTTTTTTGCCATGACTGTCGGGACTGTGATTGCCTTGCGGTCGCAGGATATAGGTTGACTTAGATGAGCTATAACAAACGAAAGGAAAGCGGCGGCAGGCCGTCGCACTCCAAAGTGTCCGTTGTTGGGTTGATGATCTTCTTAATGGCAAGTACAGCGCTTGCCCAGGATGCGCCGCTGCCGAAAGAGGTTTGCGGTTATAAGGTGCAGCAGAAGCAGATTGAACTGAAGGACGTCAAGCTTTCAGAAAAAGAGAAGGCTGAGCGTGTTGATGACCTTCTGGTGACTATGGGCCGAGCACAACTTGTCTCAGCAACGCCGGTAGGGGTTACTTTTGATGTGCCGGTCGTGCTGTCGCCGGTTACTCATAAGGGTGAAGTCAAACGCCTTGTCTTTGAGAATTTCAGGGTCAACGACAATCCGGTTACGATTGAGGACTACGAGCACAAGTTCAAGTTGCCGAACCGGGAACCCTTGACCCTCACGCCACCGCTGCGAGTTTTTGTGAGCACGCCTCAAGCAGTACTTGGCGTGCTTGACGATTTCCTTAACTCAAAGGATACATGGCCCGTGACGGGACGAGTATATGTCTGCGGCGAGTACAAAAAGTTTATTTTCAAATTCAAGCGTGCCGTTCCCGTGGAGATGGATACGGAGATAAACAACCCTTTGCGGTAAGGTCCAAAACACCCCAGCGGCTTCAGCCTGGGGATTTTTAGTTTCGCCCTAATAGAAAGCGTCCCCATTTTTATTATAGATACCCGAATGCTTCAGCGTGGGGAGTTTTCAGCTTTGGCCTGTGACGGGCGCAGTAACTTAAAACTGAGACTCCCCGAGCTGGCAGTGTGGGGTGCGTTCAAATCCGGCCTGGAGAGAGGCTTGCAGCAGCGGAGCCGGACCCCCAACCTAAAGGTAGGGGTGAATGAGAGGTGCCGCTCCTTGCTAACCTGTTTAGCCTACGGAGTTTTAGGTTTGACCTAATAGCAATCGTTTCCGCTAATAGTTCTCGCCGCCCCTTTTATTCACAGCTTCTGAAAGCATGAGGTTATCGACCGATTTTGACACGGGTCTCTAAGGCATCAGGATATCTGCCGTGGGTGGTATTCGATCTTTCTGATCCTACGGGACGATGTGATCTACGTACTGAGTGCTGTAATAGATGTCGTCGGGGAAGATCAACACTCCCTTGTCATAGTCCAGGTCAATGTTTAGTTCCTGTTTAAAAGCCAGCCAGACAAGTTGACTACAGTAGAAGCGGCTCTCGTCTGTGGTATTCAGTCCCATAATGATAGGCCAGCGATAGGGTTTGCCCTTGCGCGCTTCGACCCAGCGGATTACCCTCGCCAACTGTTCAGGAGAAGCTCCGCGCACGCGTGCGACTGCCACATGCATATAGTTGGCCGCGAACGATTTCCAATCAATAGTGCGCACTCCCGGTCGATCTGAAGGCACGCTTGCGGTGGATTCGATGATGACTCCTCGGGACGCGTCGGTGACTATAGCCACATGATTGAAGCGGCCCCAGGTCATGATGTTGACCAGGTGCGACCCAAATACGATGTCGCCGTTGCGTAGGAGTCGTCCGTGCTGTTCCGGATTCGAGCCTGTTAGGCGGCGGCCAATGGCATTCTGCGGTTCAAATAGCAGTGATGGCGCTTTCTTAAGCAATGAAGTGCCATCAACGGCTGAGAATCCATCGAAGGACTTAATATTAGATAGCTGATTGACAACTGGCGCCAACAGCGCGCCAGCTAACGGAACGTTTACAGCACGTTTCAATTCAGCCGCTGGGACGAAGACTACATTCCCCTGACGCCTTGAGCCGGGCAAATCACCGACAACCAGTGCCATTTCCCTAGTCAGTACGATGGCCGGATTCTTTGGGCTGCCCATTGGTGCGCGCGGATCAAAGTCGTAGTCGAGCCAAACATCAATCTGACGTTGACCCGGGCCCTGACTGTTATTTTTTGAGAGTGCGCCCGGACTGAGCAGGACCACGCAAAGGACCAGAAAACTCGCGGCCAGTGCTTTAAGAGGTCTCATGCGGGGAAGACTAGGCCTGTGGGGGAGTGGCTGTCAATGATTG
>DATKDA010000192.1:0-10640 GCA_035512935.1 Pyrinomonadaceae bacterium
GCCAGACTCTGCGCGGCTGCTTCACCAGTCACAACCGCTCCTTCCATGAAGCCCTGCCAGTCAGCCAGATGTTCCCCCGCAAAAAGCACCTTGCCGTGCGGCCTTTGCAGAATTGGACGAATCGTGAACCATTGACCGGGACGATAGAACGCATAGGCGCCCTGAGTATAAGAATCGCGCTGCCAGGCATAGGACTGAATATTGAGGGCAAGCTCGGGCGCTCGCGCATTGAGTGGCAGAATGTCACGGGTGATGATTTCAGTGCGTCGCTGATTGTTCTGCGCACCAAGCACATCGGCCTTCTCACCTATCGCGTAACTGCAAAGGATGCCCTGTTTCCCAGGCTGATCTTTGGTGCTGTGGAAGTAATAGTGCGACGTAACATCACTGACGAGGGAGAAGTTTTCCGAGTCCCAGAACCGTTCGTTGAAGAGCACTGAGTTCTTGATAATGCGCGCGTATTGAAGCTTGTTGGCAGCCGCAATTTGCGAGGCTGGAAGCGGGGGATCAAACACTATCTTGCTAAGCATTCGTGCCGGCACAGTACAGATACAGGCATCCGCATTAAGAACCTTCCCGCCGGCCGTAACACTGACTCTGCCGCTACGCTGGGTGATCTTCTCGACACTCATGCCGGTCTGGATTGAACCACCTAATTGTGATTCAAGCGCCCGGATGAGTCGTGAATTTCCCCCTTCCATCTTGTAATCCATCTCATTTGCTGGACTGGACTCGAAATATTCGGCGGCTGCGGCGTAGGCCGAAACCATGCGGATCGTTTCGCCAAAATCCGTACTGTCCTGAAGGTCGCGCAGCAGGAGATCCTCTTCGGTAAAGCCAATCTGCTTGAGCCAGGTCCACCAGTCATACTGGTCCAACCGGACGTGATCGCGCGGACCGTACTTTTCATATGTGCCTCTGAATTTCTCGAACGCGGCCTTTGCCTGTGGCGAGAAATCCCACTCTCCGGGGCGCTTAACTTCGCCATCACGCATGAGAGACGCTGCAAAGCGGTGGTCCTTCAGAGGGATGCCGAAATCGTGGCATAGCGCCTTCATGCGCTCGTGACTTTCGCCTACCCACTCGGCGCCCAGTTCGCAAACCAGGTCGGGGCTTTCTTTAAAGCTAAATGAAAAGACGCGGCCGCCCGTGCGTGGCCGGGCTTCGAGTAGCGTCACAGTCCAGCCGGCGTTTTTAAGGGCGAGACCGGCAGATAGTCCAGCGAGTCCAGCGCCCACGATCACACAGGAGTAGTTGCGGCGCTGGAAAAACGGGCCGCCGGCAATCAGAGGTACGCCGGCGGCAGCCATTCCTGAAAACTTGAGAAAATCCCGCCGGCTGGTCGTGGATGTTCGGTTAGCTGACCGTTTCACCATAGATCACCGGTCAGCAGATCTTCATAGGAATCACGGCGTCGAGCTAAGGTAACGCTTCCATCTTTACGAATAAGAACTGCTGCCGGCAGAGGACGGCCATTGTAAGGAAACATTTGTGCGATCGAATAGGCGCCGCTATTGAGTAGGGCCAGTACCTCACCTGGTGCCACATTAGGGGGAAGCCTCCGGTAGTCGGGCAATCGTCCGGCGCGCTCGATGTCGAAATAGACATCCCCTGAATCGCAAAGCGGCCCGGCAACCTTATAGTTGGCTTCGTGAGGCTCTCCGGCGCGGGTTGCCGAAACAAGGTGGTAGTACCACTTGTAATTGTTCATCGAGAGCATCAGGTTGTAGCCGGCATCAGTCAGTAACCAGACGTCGCCCGTCTCAGGACGAGTCTTGATATTGCGAACGGTGGTAAGTACGAGACCAGCGTCAGCAATAACGCTGCGGCCAGGTTCGAGCAGGATTGTCACCTGATCGAGCAGATGTTCCGCCTCGGCATCACGCGCGGCTTCGCGAGCAACACGCAACGCCTCCTTGAGCACGAGAGCAGGTTCCAGGTCGGCACCCAGCATGTCACGTTCGTGCTCGGGAAGTTGATCGGCCTGTGAGGAGTCACGGAGGTAATTCACAGGAATACCGCCGCCGAGATTTATATGCTCGAGGATGTGTCCGGTCTCGCGATGAATGGTAACGAGGTGCTCCCACATGCTGCGAAAGGCTTCGGCAAAAGGCTCGACATCGGGAGTTTGCGAGCCAACGTGGATATGAATCCCGCATACTTTGACGAGATCCGGATTTTGCAAACTGCGCCTGAAAGCATCAAGGACTTCCAGGGATGAAATGCCGAACTTGGACGTGAGCAAAGCGGTCTGGAGTCCCAGGTGGGAACGCGTGCCGATCTCGGGTACAAGTCGCAGGGTGATGCGCGCCGGTGGCACATCGCCAAACCGGCCCCGCACCCTTCTGACGGACTCTTCAACCAGCCCAATCTCATAAATCGAATCGACGTTGATTGCATGGATCCCCGCGCGGATGGCCTCGTCGAGTTCGTCGTCAGTTTTGCTTGTGCCATTGAAGATGATCTGGTCGCCACGAAAGCCTACGCGCAGTGCTTTGAACAGTTCGCCACCGCTGTTGACTTCGATATCGATGCCAGTTTCAAGCACAGTCTTCAGCACGGCCATGTTCGAATTGGCCTTGGATGCGTAGCAGAACCTGACAGGCAGATCTACTGATTCGCCGGCGCGTTTGAGGCGTTCGATGTTTGCGCGGATGCGAGCTTCAGAGAAGACAAACAGTGGGGAACCGTGTTCGCGCACGAGTGCCTCCGCACGAACGCCATTTATACTTAGTTGATTGTCGATTACTTCGAGATGACCCAGGATGGTCCAGGCGGGGGGCGAAGAAACAACTACAGATGACATGAGTAAAGTCTCTTCGAATCCTTTCAATGGATGAACTCAGCGAGCGCTAACACAAGAGTGACAGACGCGAGGGAAGATAGACCCGCAGCCCACTAGCGTCAAGCAATTAATAGTTTTTTAGTTGCAAGAATTATTTATACCTGCCATTTAGTTTGCCAATGATCTCTCGAATCTGCTTGTAATGACGCTGTTCGTGATAGCCGACAAAAGAGATCGTAGCCACACCATTAATCTCTCCAAGAAACGGGTGTTTGAAGGTCGTTTGATTAAGCCGCTGACGACCGTGGCTCTGACATAGATCTTTTAGTTTTGCGCGGGCGGCCTTGAAGTTATCAATTGCCTCCTCCTTATGAGGAGGGTTCGTTGGAGTGACCGCCTGAGGAGCTTTAACTCGAATCAAACGGTAAGCGACGATGGCTGTCGGCACCAGTCTTCGCATGAAAGGTAATTGTCGGGGTGGTTTAGACAATGCCTTTTCGAGATCTTTGATTACCCGGTCCTCGACAAGACAAAGGTGATGCACTACTTCAGCGATACTCCAGTTGTTTTCAGCGGGCCGGCGAGAGAACGATTCCTGCTCGATGGCGGCGATCGTCGCAAGGAGCCGTTCATGGGTCGTATCAAGCCGCTGAAGGATTCTGTTCATGCAGAACGCAGATGCCTGCCTGCGCTGGTTTCAGTCATTTCCTGTAGCGCCGGCCGAAAGCCGCTTAGGACTACGGTATAAAATTGAATGTGACCACGCCCGTAACTTTTACCGGTTCACCCATCAGAAACGTTGGTTGGAACCTTGCCTGAAGCGCTGCGTTGACAGCCGCCTGTTGCAGCATTGGATGACCGGAGGCGGCCTTTGCCTCGGTCACGTTCCCGTACTCATCGACCGTAATCTGGACGACGACATTGCCCCCTGCCTTTGCCGCTCGGGCATCAGGAGGATAGTCGGGCACCGGCAAATACAAGGCCCTGCCATTGAGCACTCCTCCCGAGATGGGCTTCTTGCCTGGCTGTTTGGGATTTCCGGCAGCAACACCCTCCTTTGAAGCAGGTGTTTCACCGCTGTCGGCCGCCGCAGTCTTCGCCTTTTTAGATTCCTCTGTCTCGTCCGTATCGTCAGATTTTTCAGACGCTTCGCCTTCCTTTTCGGGCTTGTCCTTTTCGGGCTTTGCCTCAGCTACTGTTGGCGGCGGCGCGGGTGGTTCCACTACCCGTTGCGGCAGAAAGAAGGAGCTCAAGAATCTTTCGTGAAGCGGGTCGTCCTCTTTTGTATTCAAGGTGACGATGGCATAAAAGCGCTTCTTAGTAGCATAGACGTGGGCGGTACCCGACATGTCGGCGATTGTTATTCGGTACTCGCGCCCGGTGTGTCCGTTGAGAGTCTTTTCGCCAACCAGACTCATTCTGGCAACTATCTCTTTCCCGGTAACCTGCTGCGGAAACCATTTTCTGAAGGCATCGACATATGAATTGAGACGCGCCATCTCAGTGTAGAGCGCCGGGTTTGACTTGATGCCGCTGAAGGACACGACGGCGAATGTCTGTCCGCCGGGGTTCTTTGACAGATAGAGCCGATTATTGAGCTCGCGCTTAACATAGGAATGCGTGCCGGTCTCCCGGGTCGCATTTTTGGGCATCAGAATCGTGAACTCTTCACCTTCAGGCCTGAGTGTCTCCCATTCCGAAATGGTTGCTGCTGCGGCAGCCTGGGCAGAGACGGGTTGTCTTGCCGCTGAACCCGCGAAGATAAGGAACACTAGGATAAAGAGAGCAACTGGTCGCATCTTTTAGCTCCTTTCAGAAGGTGTTTCAACGACGGGGGACTCGTGTGTCAAAGCTATTAAAGCTGGGCCACCATTTCGGCCGGATTCCAATAAGCATACACGTTCTGGATTTTGCCTGCTTCGTTTATCTCAAAAACATCGATGCCTTCAAAATGGACCTGGCGCCCCTGCTTGCTCTTGCCTCTTCCTGTCCATTTAACCGCAGCGCCGCTGCCTGAGATAAAGATCTGGTCCTCTGTCAGCCCAACAGTCTCAAAAGCTCCGGCGATTGATTGAAAGAATTCACGAAGCTTCTGATGACCGTGGATTGGTGGCGCACCGACTGGATCGTGGCTCACCGCGTCGTCTGCAAAAGTCTTTACCCACGCCTCCTGATCCATGGCTCGGAGTGCCGCGAAGTAGTCCTTTACTACTCGCGAGATAACATCAGGTGACATTCTTCCTCCTTTCCCGTTCCGCCTGAACCAATAATCTTCGAAGTATTTTACCCGAAGGCGAACGCGGGATCTTATCTGTAAACTCGACGCTGCGAATCTTCTTGTGGGGCGCAACCCTTTCGGCGACAAATTCCATGATCTTTTCGGGCGACTCTTCGTGACGTAAAACCACATAAGCTTTTGGCGCCTCACCTGCCTCCGGATCTGGGACAGGAATCACTGCGGCGTCGGCAATCGCCGGATGCGTCAATAGAACGGCCTCGAGTTCCGCCGGGGGCACCTGGAAGCCCTTATACTTGATCAACTCTTTGGCGCGATCAACGATGTAGAAGTGACCATCCGAGTCGGCATAACCAATATCACCGGTGTGCAGCCAGCCTTCAGCGTCAATCGTGGCCGCAGTCGCATCCGGACGATTCAGGTAACCCTTCATTACCTGTGGTCCACGCACGCAAATCTCGCCTTCCCGGTTGGGGCCCAGCGATTGGCCAGTTGTGAGATCGACAATCTTACATTTTGTGTTGGGAGCGCACGTGCCCACCGAGCCAAATTTTATTGTATCTGTGTTAGCCGGTGAGGAGTGCGTTACGGGGCTCGTTTCGGTCATGCCGTATCCCTGACGTAGCTGACAGCCGAGTCTTTGCATGCAGGCGCGGGTAAGGTTCTCGTCAAGGGGAGCGGCACCCGAAAAGATCATTTTCAAATGCGGGAGTTCGTAATTGTCGACCAATGGATGCTTGCTGAGCGCAAGCACGATTGGCGGCACCAGAGGGGCAAGCGTCACCTTGTATTTGCCGGCTGTCTCAAGGAACTGTTCGAGGTCGAACCGGGGCATCGTTACAATTGTTGCCCCTTTTTGCAATCCAAGGTTGAGAATGACTACGAGGCCATAGATGTGAAATAGTGGCAGCACACAGATGAGAGTGTCATTCCTGGTGCAATAGGAGAGGCCTTCCATCTGCCGTAAGTTGGCTACAAGGTTGTAGTGAGTGAGCATTACCCCCTTGGGTATGCCGGTTGTGCCACTTGAATAGGGGAGCGCCACGATATCGTTTTTTGGATCGATATCGACCTGCGGCGCTTGGCCAGCTCCCGCGTATAAGGAAGAGAACGGCGTGGCCCCTTCTCCTTCTCCAATTACGAACAGTTCCTCGATGTTTGCTGCGGTAGCCGCTGCGCGGGCTTTCTCAAGAAAAGGCGGCACCGTAATCAGGAACCTTGCTCCTGAATCTTTCAGTTGCTCTTCGACTTCGTGTTCTGTGTAAAGCGGATTGATTGTTGTATTAATGCCGCCCAGCATTGCTACCGCGTGAAAGATGACGGCGTACTCGGGAACGTTGTAGCTCAGAATGCCAAAGACTTCGCCCTTCTTGAATCCCCGCGCGTCAAGGCCGGCTGCAACTCGATGGATGGCGTCGAAAAGTTCGTTATAGGTGAGCGTTCGTCCGCTGGGTCCGTCGATCAGGGCGGGCTTATCCGCGAAATCTCGCGCTCGCTGGAGAACGAAATCAGTTAAGGAGACTTCCGGAATGGTAACTTCCTGATAGGGGCCACGAAAGATCATATGGGGTTCTCCAAGGGGCTCTACATTATCAGGTGACCGGGCATCTGCAAAAGGTATATAGTGCCCGCTCTCCCTTATGTCTGACCCGTGATGCTGATTCAGAAGAAAGCCCGTTCCTGAAGTGGAAAATTTCCCTCTCAATATAGTCTGTTTGGCCACCTATTTTAAAGGCGGAGACTTCATCCGAGAGTGTAAGAGTCGCGGCTGCCATGTGGTTCTCATCACCAAGGAGAAGATGCTTGCGGAGGATTGGCCGCGCGAAAGTCTTGATGACTTAATCGCCCTGCCTAACGATGCTGAGACGGATCTCTTCATTCACCTCGCGAGCCTTCTGGGACGAGAACGCAGAATCGATCGCGTTGTGGCCCTCGAAGAGTTTGATGTGATCACGGCGGCGATAATACGTGAACATCTGGGGGTTGACGGTCTGAGTCGCGCAACCGCCAGCCTCTTCCGCGACAAGGTGGCAATGAGCGCCCGGGCGCGAGCGGCAGAGATAGCCGTGCCAGAATTCGTAGCGTTGATAAACCATCCCACAGTAGCCACCTACATGGAGCGAGTGCCGCCCCCCTGGATTATTAAGCCACGCTCTGATGTCTCGGCAATCGGGATCAAAAAAGTTAATGACGCTTCCGAAGTATGGCAGGCAATCGAGGAACTCGATGCCCGAGAGCGACTGCGCGAGAGATCCCCTCACTATTTTCTCGCAAAGTTTATTCAGGGCGACGTTTTCCACGTCGATGCGATTGTGAGCGAGGGCAGGGTTCTATTTGCCGGTGTAAATTGTTATGGCCGGCCGCCGCTCCAGGTGGCCCATCTGGGCGGCGCTTACATTTCGCGGACCATAGCCTCAGGCTCTGCGGATGAGAAAGAACTACTTTCGCTGAATCAGAAACTGGTCGAGACCCTGGGCATGGATCACGGGGCAACGCATGCGGAGTTTATTAAAAACAATGCCGACGGTCGCTTCTATTTCCTCGAAATCGCTGCGCGCGTCGGTGGAGCTTACATTGCCGAAGTCCTGGAGTTCGCATCCGGGGTCAATCTCTGGCGCGAATGGGCCAAGATCGAACTTGCCACCGAACCTTCGGCGCGGATTATGCCACTGCGAAACGAACATGCGGGTATCGTCCTGTCTCTGGCTCGTCAGGAGTATCCCGACACTTCTGCCTACAACGAGTCCGAGATCGTTTATCGCGTGAAGAAGCGTCATCATGTCGGGTTGATTGTTCAATCAGCAAATGACCAGCGCGTGGCGGAGTTACTCGATCAGTACGCGGCGCGTTTTGCTGAGGATTTCATCGCAGTGGTCCCTCCTCTCGAGCGCGCCGAATAGTAGCCACCCCTCATACAACAGCTTTTCCAACGCCGCATATCGTTGTCGTGCAAGTTATCGTTATGCCAGCGATCGCATCCCCGGTATTTACGAGCTCGATTATTACGGAGACTGGCAGAACATAGACGGGTACGGTCATTCCTGGACGCCTCACGTGGAATCCGGTTGGGCTCCCTACCAGCAGGGCTACTGGACCATGGACTATCCCTATGGAATGACATGGGTATCGAGCGAGCCATGGGGCTTTGCACCTTATCATTATGGGCGTTGGGCCAATGTCAACGACCGCTGGTTTTGGGTGCCGGAAGCCGTTGGCGCGCGCCCGTCATATGCGCCGGCCCTGGTTGCGTTTCTTCCGCCGAACGAGACTAGCGATTGGTTGGATTCCTCTTGCCCCGGGAGATCCCTACGCCGATCGATACTACGATAGAGACTGGGAACCGCAGTACTTTGGTCGTAGACAGGAGATGCGGCAGCAGTTGATCAATCTTAGAGTGCCCGGCGCGTTAACGATGGTTCCGCTCGACGCCCTAAGGCGGAGAATTGATCGGCGGTCGCTGAGAAGAGGAGGTCGCGAGCGGTGGTCAGGCGTTCAGCCGGTGCTTGACCCGCTGTCAGTAGATTCGCTTCGACATACGGTGCTAGAAACTCGTGGGCATCGCCGTCGGATTGAATTGCCGCGCGTCGCTGCGGAACGGCTGGCAAACACCCCAGTATTCAGCAGCCGGCGTCCCGTTGCGCCTCCCTTTAGACGGGGACTGCCGCAAGCTCTGCGTTCGGAGGTTGTTCCGCGCAACTCCCGCAACACAAGGTTAAAAGTGAGAGACGAACGTCAGGTGACTCCTGTGCGGCGAGGATGGTCCACACGCCGGATAAATAACGCACGTGAAGATCGAAATGAGCGGAGACAGATTGGTCGTGAAGCATCTGAAGCGCGGAGGCGGCAGCGAGTCGAAGTCGAAGTGCGCCGCGAGGCGGCCCGTCAACGAGCGAATGCCGTTATCGAACAGCGGCGCATGGCTCAGCAGCAGAGAGCTCTCCAGCGCCGGAACGGTCAGGAACGAGTGAACCAGCGCGTTCAGTCACGGCCTCGATCGCAAGTACTTAGGCAGAGAATGCCGGCACAGCGACGGGAGGCAGTAAACGAGCGCCGGCGTCCGCCGCGTCCTGAGCCGCAAAATCGCGTGCGAGTGCAACAGAAACGGCCAGTACCGGCTCAAAACCGACAAGCTGATCCACCCCAACGAGCCGTTCGACAGTCTGAGCGAGCCCGAGCGCAACAGACTGAAAGGCGACCGGCGATTCAACGCCGTGAAAAGGCGCAGCGGGAGGAACGTGTCAGGCCACAGAGATCCGAACGATCGCAGTCGGCACGTGCACAGCGCGGCCGGCCATAGCTGAGTTTGATCGTCCGGAAGAGAGAGGGCCGCACCGTTCTTTGTTAGCAGGACAAGACGCTGCGGCCCCCAGATTGTAAATTAGAAAACAATCATTCCAACTACACGCTAACCGAGAAAAACCCCTGCCGAGGAACCCAATACCAACACCTAGTTTCCCTCCGGCATAATGCTCAACTCCGGGACGTACCGTGAAAAACTTCGGTCGAGTCGAGTAACCACTCCGATAGGCAGCTTCTGAAAAAGTTTGGTGGCGCCTTCACTCCCCAACACCTGCACAGGCACGGGCCCCTTGTCGATTTCGGCAAAGTTCTCACGCAACAAGAGACTTATGTACTCATTTGCCGGGCCACCGAATACTACTTGTGACACCAGGAATGTTGCTTGTCCTTGCTTCATCACAGGCGCGATATCGTTTTTGAGGTAGTTTTCGAACTCCTGTGTGCGCCCTGGCGCTACGATAGCTGAAGTGACTATCGCAAGCTTGGGCGGCCAGGTCATTTTACCCTGGTTACTCAAGTCGGGGCGTGTGCGAACGATGTAGCGGTTAACGCTTTTCACAAAACTGCCGGCTTTGGCGAGCCAGGCAGCAAAGCCTTGTGGGCCAAGTGCCTTCTCCAGCGGGCTGGGAGAGTCGAACTCGGCGAACTTCTCCATCTGCATGACAATTACAAATTCGAAAGCGTCGCCGGCAGCAGGAGTATTTTGCCAAACATCACGCCACGTAACTCCCGCCTTGCGTAGCGCCGGGTTTGTCTGGTTCTTCATAAAGTTTTGAAACTCCGCCATCATTTCCGGCTTAACGCTGACAACTGTAAGAGCCAGCCACCCCGGCTGACTGGGAGATTGGCTATCGGAACTCTGGGCAAAACTCGATTGAAGAGTGATGCCAAGCAATAGAAGAGTGACCGAGAGTGCCTGAAGCACTCTGAGAGCGGTTCGTCTCATAGTGATTCCTCGTTTCTAGTGGGTACCAGTTAGTTTTATCGACATCCAAAACCTCTACACGGAAGCAACAGGAGTTGGTTAGTCGAGAGTTCCGAGGAGATCCGGTCAGCCAGCTTTGGGTCGAGAGCTCGGAGGACCCTCTCCTGCGCCTCGGCTGAACGCCGATCGCGGATAGCGAGATAAGATACTGCAAGGCTATAGTGCGCTTCGGCGAGCGAAGGATTAAGCGAGATGACCTCCTTCAATTCCCTGATGGCATCACGATGACGCGCTAAGCCGTTGTAGGCCAGAGCGAGTCCGTAGTGGATCTCTTCCGGCAGCGGGAACGCTCTTGCTGCCGGGCCTTCAGGATTCAGTGACTCCGCGCGTTTGAC
>DATKDA010000193.1:0-11966 GCA_035512935.1 Pyrinomonadaceae bacterium
GCAATTAAGCGTTCAGGCACGCGTCCCGCGCTGGTGTTGGTCAACCGTGGCGGAAATCCGGCGTATCTGACTATCAGACCATCGCAGGGTTAACCGTTCAGATATGTCCAACGTTAAAGATGAGTGGCTAATCTCAATGAAGCCACTCATCTTTTATTTCATGCTAATCGTCGTGCGATCCCTTTGGATCTGGCGGGATCTTCTAAGCTAAGTAAGGGTTTTTGACGCGGCATTTGGACTCTTGCTCAACGCAAATATTATGTATAGACTCTGTCACGTCCTGTCACAAAACGCATACTAGCTTGGTGCTCACCGATCGCCACTAGCTTGGGCTGCGGAGTCGGCAGGCCATTTGCCCCTACGTTTCGGAACCTTGGCGACAGTCGCACAGAAGCCGCACGAAGTTACCCGACCGGAGTCTTGCAACTTTGCATGACTGTCTACGAAGGTTCTCACCTAATGCATCGGAACGAAGGAGCCCCCCTTTTCAAAGATGTTGGTCATAATGTGTCTAACGCGAACGAATCAGCGAATCTCAAACGGCCAACTTCAAATTAGCGAGGAGCAGTTTTGATTCAGGCGAGGAAAACTCCCCTGCCAAAATCGTCAACCGGCATTGCCGGCTTCGACGAGATCACCAAAGGAGGTCTCCCGGAAGGCCGGCCGACTCTTGTGTGTGGCGCGGCCGGCTGCGGAAAGACCCTTTTTGCCATGGAGTTTTTAATCCACGGGGCTCTCGAGCACAACGAGCCTGGCGTCTTCATTGCGTTCGAGGAAACTGCGGAGGATCTGGCTCAGAACGTTGCGTCACTTGGTTTTGATGTGAATCAGTTAATTTCGAAGAAGAAACTCGCTGTCGATCATGTGCATATCGAACGTAGTGAGATTGAAGAAACGGGGGAGTATGACCTTGACGGTTTATTCGTGCGCCTTGGTTATGCCATCGATTCGATCGGTGCAAAGCGGGTAGTGCTAGACACACTGGAAGCTCTGTTCAGCAGCTTGCCAAACGAGGGCATCTTGCGCGCCGAGTTGCGCCGCCTCTTTCGCTGGCTAAAAGATAAAGGGGTGACAGCCGTAATTACCGCCGAGCGAGGAGAGGGAACGCTTACGCGTCACGGCCTGGAAGAATATGTTTCCGACTGCGTCATTCTGCTGGACCATCGGATTACGGATCAGCTCTCAACGCGCCGTCTCCGCGTCGTTAAGTACCGTGGGTCTTCGCACGGCACCAACGAATATCCCTTTCTTATCGATGAAGATGGCATCTCTGTTATGCCGATTACGTCAACCAGTCTGCAACACACCGCCAGCAACGAACGCGTCTCCACCGGAATTCTGGCACTGGATCGCATGCTGAGAGGTCGGGGATTATTTCGCGGCAGTAGCGTATTGATTTCGGGTACGGCAGGCACCGGTAAGACGAGCATATCTGCCAGCTTCGCGCGTGCGGCATGCCAGCGCGGCGAGCGTTGTCTATATTTTGCTTTCGAAGAGTCACAAAGCCAGATTTTGCGCAACATGAGATCGATCGGAATCGACCTCCAGTCCTGCGTAAATAAAGGGCTGCTGCGATTTCACGCAGCACGCCCCAATGCTTATGGTTTGGAGATGCATGTTGCGACTATGCTGAGGGTAATTGAACAGTTCAATCCGGTTGCGGTAGTTATTGATCCGCTGACTAACCTTGTCAGCATTGGCAGCCAAAGCGAGGTACGCGACGCACTGTTGCGACTAATCGACCACCTAAAGCTTCGGCAGATTACGGGCTTTTTCACGAGTCTAACACACGACGGAAGCGCATTGGAAAGTACGGACGTCGGAGTCTCCTCGTTGATGGATACCTGGCTGTTGTTAAGAAACATTGAAAGCAATGGCGAACGCAATCGTGGTCTTTACATCCTGAAGTCGCGGGGTATGGCTCATTCAAATCAGATCCGTGAGTTTCATTTGACAAGTCAAGGGGTGGATTTGACTGAAGTTTATCTCGGTCCCGGGGGCGTGTTAACAGGCGCCGCCCGACAGGCGCAGGAGGCCAAAGAGCGGGCAGAAGCGGTGGCCCGTGCCCAGGAAATCGATCGGAGGCACCGAGAGCTCGAAGGGAAACGACGGGCCCTCAAGGCACAGATAGAAGCGTTCCATGCCACATTCGAAGCAGAAGAAGAAGATATGCGCCGGCTGATCGAACAGGCAGAAATGCGCGAGTCGGTCATTAAATCTCATCGAAATGTTATGGCACGCCTCACCGGATCAGGGAACAATAGAGCAGGAGAGAACAGTTATGAAAAATCCTCCCAAAATAAAGAAGTCAAAGCGCGCAAAGCCAGCGCGAAACGGAGCCGCCGCTGAGACCTGGCAGCTTCGCCTTTATGTTGCTGGCCAGACCCCGAAGTCGATCAGAGCTTTTGGCAATCTGAAGAAACTTTGCGAGGAGCATCTGGCAGACCAATACACAATTGAGATCATAGATCTGCTCAAGAACCCCAGGCTGGCGCGTGGCGATCAAATCGTCGCCATCCCTACGCTTGTACGGAAGCTGCCGGAACCAATGAGAAAGATTATCGGGGACCTGTCAAATACTGAACGTGGTTTGGTCGGACTGGATATACGCCACCGAGCATGAACCACCACCCGCAGATACTGTGATGAAGAACTCTGACGACACCCTCTCGAGTTTTGAGCGTGTGGTGGAAAACCCTGAAGGAGAAACCTACGTGCTGCGGCTCTATGTTAGCGGTGCGACGCCACGGTCGACTGAGGCGATCACTAAGATCAAAGAGATTTGCGATGAATACCTTCCTGGACAATACGATCTAGAAATCATCGATATCTACACGCGTCCTAAAGTTGCTGTCGAGGAACAAATCCTGGCCGTGCCCACACTTGTGAAACAAGCCCCAGGGGCTCTGCGGAAAATGATTGGCAATCTTTCTAATACCCGACTAATCCTGCAACGCCTTGGCGTTACGAGTTAAGTGGGGGAGCTATGGTCGCTGCCGCAAAAACACACAAGGAATTACTTGACGAAATACAATCTCTTATACAGCGTCTCGAAGAGACTGAAGAAACTTTGCGGGCTATTCGTGCTGGCGAAGTAGATGCGCTCGTCGTCGATGGTTCGGAGGGTGAACAAATCTTTACCCTCCAGGGCGCAGATCATCCGTATCGTCTTATGGTTGAACGCATGAACGAAGGCGCTTTGACCGTTAATCAGGATGGCACGATTGTCTACTGCAACGAGAGCTTTGCCCGCATGCTTGGACGCGCACACCGGCGTGTGGTGGGCTCGAATATCGCCCAATACTTAACCGAGGATGACTTCGCGGCTTTCGCCGCGCTGATCGGGTCTGAAACAGAAGGCTACAGCAAAGCGGAAATCAGCTTGCAGACTGCCGAACGCAAACGAATACCAGTCATCGTTTCTATAAGTCTGCCGCAAATAGACGACGCAGTTTGTATGGTCGTGACGGATCTCAGCGAACATAAGCACAACCAGGAATTGATTGTCTCACAGCAGCTTGCCGAGGCTTTGCATGAACAGAGCGAGGCAGCTCGCAACCGCATGACTCAGATTTTGGAAAGCATTACTGACGCATTCATGGCGTTTGATAGTGATTGGCGCGTCACGGCTGTCAACCAGCAGGCCGCAACAAAAGTTTTCGCAAGGTCTCGCGAAGAGGTTATGGGCAAAGTCTTTTGGGAGCTTTACCCTCAGGCCGTAGACACAGTGTTTCACCGCGAGTACCTGAGAGCAAAGAGGGAGCGCGAGGTCGCTCACTTCGAGGCCGCGTCCCTGATAGCGCCGGGAAAATGGTTTGAAGTGCACGCTTACCCGGACACGGACGGTCTCTCCGTTTACATTCGTGATATCACCGAACGCAAGCAATCCGAACAAGAACGTGAACGATTGCTTGCGAGAGAACAAGCATTACGCTCGGAAGCCGAAACAGCAAACCGGTTGAAAGACGAATTCCTTGCAACCGTCTCGCACGAGCTGCGTACTCCGCTAAACGCAATTCTTGGGTGGGCTACTCTACTGCGCCGTGGTAACGTGGACGAGGACACCTCGACGCGCGCATTAGAGGTAGTGGAGCGCAATGCTAAAGCGCAGGCTCAGTTGATCGAAGACCTGCTGGATGTGTCCCGAATGATGTCCGGCACCCTACGCCTCGAGGTGGAACAGGTCGACCTCGTGAACATTATCAAAGCGGCGGTAGACTCCATCCAGCCCGTTGCACACGCAAAAGGAGTGCGTCTTGAAATGGCGTTGGACACTGCGGCTGTTCACGCGGACGCGCACCGTCTGCAACAAGTCGTGTGGAACGTACTATCCAACGCCGTGAAATTTACACCCAAAGGGGGATGCGTCCGAATCAAATCAGAGATTACGGACTCAAAGGTTCGAACCACCATTTCTGACACGGGCGAAGGCATAGATCCGCAGTTCCTACCTTACCTATTTGAACCATTCCGCCAGGCTGATGGCACTATTACCAGAAGAGAGGGAGGATTGGGATTAGGGCTGGCAATTGCGCATCGTATCGTCGAGATGCACTGCGGAACTATCTCAGCGACAAGTGCTGGTAAAGGACTTGGAGCGACGTTTACTCTCAGTATCCCCCTGGCTCTGGTTCGTCAGTCCCCCATGCGAAGGGCGCCATCAGATGAGGCTGTGCAACCAAATCTCTCGGGCATTAGGATTCTTGCCGTCGATGATGAACCGGACACGCGGGACATGCTCAAAGGAGTGCTGGCTCAATACGGGGCTGAGGTGATGGCGGCCGGTTCAGCCGAAGAAGCGTTCGCGGCGCGCGCGGGCTGGAAGCCGGATATCCTTGTTTGCGACATCGGGATGCCGGAAGAGGACGGCTACACCTTAATTCAGAAACTAAGACGGTTAGAATCGGAGCAAGGCGGTAATACGCCTGCGATTGCGCTGACCGGATATGCGCGAGTTGAAGATCGAATGCGCGCGCTGGCCGCCGGCTACCAAATGTTCGTACCAAAACCCGTAGAAGCGCATGAACTGGCTGTTACGATAGCCAACTTGATTGGACACGTTGTGTGAAGCTCATTCGAGAGCACCCCAACCCAGGAGGTCGTGATGACTAGCAGCAAAGAACAGCTCACCAACCAGGGCAGCGGAAATTCCATTTGGAAAAATGAGCGAGTGTGGCGATTTGGTATCTATGCGGCGGTATTGATCGTCGTCTTTCTGCTGGGCCTGGTGCCAATGTGGATGACGGCGCGCTCGCGGGCTCATGACCGCGACAAGGCCCAAGCTGCTTTGCGGATCAGTACCTTGCAGAACGCATTGGCAGACGCGGCGATTGACGCGAGACACGGCGAGTACGAACCGGCGCGCCAGGCTGCCAGCGATTTCTTCTCGAACTTGAGGATGGAGATTGACCGCGGGGGCGAGTCAGTCTTCAGCTCCGCCCAGCAGAACAGCCTGAGTTCAATCTTTGATGGACGGGACGAGATAATCACGCTGCTTGCGCGCAACGATCCGGCCTCTGCGGATCGACTAGTGGCAATCTACAACCTATACCGGCAGGCAACCGCGCAGACAGTGTCGAATTCACCATAGTTCTTTTTTCCAGCCTGCGCCGGAAATCCATCATCACCAAATAACTACTTTTTGTGCTCTGTCATGTGCTGCTCGGCCCAAAAAACCCACTCTGCTCCGTTCGCATGTTTCACACGCGATGAGAGCAATCCGCGCTGCTCCAGTATGCTGCGGGCACTTCGCTGCATGTTCGCAAATAAACATTGAGTGATGTCTGAAAATTTCCAACCGTGACTTTCAAGTTCGGTTCGGCCGAAGGCACGCTCCAACTTCGCGCGGTTTCTTTCGAAAACGGTTGCCACCTGATGGGCCATCGCCTCACACAACTCCTTAAATTCTTCGCATTCCCCTGCCTTAAACACAGGGAAATTCGGCTCGTAATACCGCTCAATCGGATATTTCTTTTCCCATACCTCAGATTCGCGCAGGAGCTCGCTCTTAATCATTTCGTTAACGTGAGTGTGAACGCTTGGTGCGGACAGATTAAGCGCTTCAGCCAATTGCGAGATCGTCTTAGGCTCGCGAGACACAAGGTTCAAAATCTCCTCCTTTGTGCCATTTGGCAATAACTTTCTCTTTGTAATGTCTGCCCATGGATCGCTGTAGCCTCCTGCGCGAGCCGATACACATTCGCAGGGAAAACGTAAGCCTTCAAGATTGTCAGGAACAGCCATTCTCTCCCCTTTACAGTTTTAAGTTTAGGGCGTACCCTAAAGCTGTACCCCAATAACAAATCACCCCCGGCTACTTAACCGAGGGCGGCACAGAATGTCGAGGCATTGGTTCCAGCTGGAACGTAACACTCAGGCCGTGATTGTGCAAAGCCTCAGCGTCAAGCATACCCATATCTCATTCCCTCGCTTCCCGACGAAATTGTTGGCCCCAGGTCGGCCATTAGGGTTCTAATCGAGGAGGTAGCGATGACTCACGACATTCCACCAATTGGTCGGGCGAATATCGCGTCGGCAAGGAGAAAAGACAACTGTACGACGATGTTCACCGAGAAGCGGATTGCAAGACTAGCCAGGTTGATAGCATTGGCTCTCATGTTGGCGATCGCGACTCTAATTGTTGCCAGTCCCGCAGGCTCACGAATAATTGCACTCGTTTTCGACAAACAAATTGAAGATAACGCCGACCAGATGATCAGCCAGGGTAGACAGACATTCCGCTTCGACACATTTGGCGATGAAGCCTTTTGGGGCGACATGCTCAAACTTCACCTGGCGATCGAAGGCAGTCAATTTGGAGGCGTCGGTCCCGGCTTGAGTCCCGCCGCTGCCTTAGGCTTAGGTCTTAAAGTTGATGTTGATGCCCTTCCTCCGGGCCTGGTGAAGCAACTGAGACGAGGGAGAGTCGACTTGAATGATCCCGGCGTGACGCTCGTACTCCTTAGACACAACGCAGTACTGGGAGTCGCAGGATTCTTCAACGAAGATAATGGTCTCCGATCCGTTGGCATCACGTGCGCCCTCTGCCATTCCACAGTGGACGACTCGTTGACAACTGGCATTGGACATCGGCTGGATGGTTGGGCCAACCGCGATCTCAACGTCGGCGAGATCGTCGCCCTGGCTCCGGACCTCAGTCCTATCGGTAATCTATTAGGCGTTGATCAAGCTACTGTCCGAACAGTGCTCAGAAGTTGGGGGCCGGGAAAGTTTGACGCCGAACTCATACTCGATGGCAAAGCATTCAATCCCCAACAGATCTCCAACGGCCTTGTGACCGGAACGAACGTGTCGGGAGCGACTTTGATCCCACCCGCCTTTGGACTCGCCGGCGTGAATCTACATACCTGGACCGGTTGGGGCTCAGTCACTCACTGGAACGGGTTTGTAGCTAACCTTGAAATGCACGGCAGTGGAACCTTCTTTGATCCGCGCTTGAATGATGCAGCGAAGTTTCCGATAGCTGCAGCGAATGGTTTCGGGAACGTCCGGAATACACCGGACCTAATCACTTCGAAACTCGCTGCTCTTCATTTCTATCAGCTCGCCATTCCAGCGCCCCGGCCGTCAGACGACAGCTTTGATGAAACCGCCGCAAGTAGAGGTCAGACTGTATTCAATGGAAAAGCGCAGTGCGCAACCTGCCATGTACCTCCGTTGTTCAGCGAGCCCGGTTGGAACATGCATACGCCGGCGCAGATCTGCATTGATGATTTCCAGGCAAAACGGTCCCCTGACGAACACTACAGAACTTCGCCGCTGAAGGGACTCTGGACACATCAACGAGGAGGCTTTTTCCACGACGGTCGCTTCACAACTTTGCTAGATGTCGTCAACCATTACGACGCGTGTTTCGCACTGGGCCTGACTGCTGATGAGAAGAACGACTTGGTGGAGTATCTGAAATCGTTATAGCGCATCTTGCGCTGAGGGAGTTCTTTTAGTGGTTTGCCGGCGCGGACCTCGGGCAAAGTGTTCAATCCCTCGCTTTTAAGTGCCCCTTAGGTTGATTTCCTCGGTATCAGATCGATTCGTGTCATGCGTAATTATTGAAAGGAGTGAGTCATGCGTCTTCGAATCACAATCAGAGGTATCGGTCTCTTTTTCCTTTTGATGAGCCTTCCGTCGGCAGTTGCAAAAGGCTCAAGCAGCGAACAATCAATGGAGCGCGTGTCGGCTTCAACGATTAAAAACAGCTCATCCAACGAGGCTGCTTTCCGCGATGCAATGCGGAAGCTTTGGGAAGATCACATCATCTGGACACGCGTATTCATTATCAGCGCCGTGGCGGATCTGCCGGATAAAGCAGCTGCTACCGATCGCTTGCTGCAGAACCAGGTCGATATAGGCAATGCTATTAAGCCTTATTACGGCAATGGAGCTGGCGACAAGTTAACTGTTCTGCTGAAGGAACACATTACGACGGCAGCCGAAATCGTGGCCGCCAAAGCAGGAGACAAGCCTAAGCAAGAAGAGGCAACCAAGCGCTGGTTCACGAACGCTGATCAAATCGCTGCTTTCTTGAGCGACGCGAACCCAAAGAATTGGCCGCGTGCCGAAATGCAGAAGATGATGCACGACCATCTAAACTTAACGACCGAGGAAGTTGTCGCGCGCGTTCAGGACAATTGGGCCGCCGACATTGCCGCATTTGATAAAGTGCATGACCAAATTCTGCAAATGGCGGACATGCTCAGCGACGGTATCATCAAACAGCACGTCGCGAAGTTCAAGTAAGGACCGAAGGGAGTCTTTTCGTTCCTTGCGCCGGGCAAGAGGTGACAACCAGAAAGGAGTCAACATGGCAAGTCCTGCAAGCATCGGCGGACATCCTGTTCATCCGATGTTAATTCCATTTCCGATCGCGCTCTGGGTTTTCTCGCTCATTGCTGACGTGATCTATTTCTGGCGGGGCAATCCAGTATGGAGGGACTACATAGCTTTTTACACTCTGCTAGGAGGTATCATTGGGGCGGTTGTCGCTGCAGTGCCTGGGTTTATTGACTGGCTGTCGTTAAAGGATCGTGAAGTCGTCAAGATTGCCAATTGGCATGCGCGACTTAACGTCATCGCGTTGCTGATCTTTGCGGCGAGCTTTTATCTGCGTACGTTTGGAGGGTCTTCACTTGCAGGCGGCAGTCACACCATTCCCTTTGTACTGTCCGTGCTTGGCGTGATTTTGATCACAATTTCCGGCTGGCTGGGTGGTGAGATGGTCTTCAGACATGGTGTCGCGGTTGAGGCCCAATCTGCGGATGCATTGCGAGAGAATGAAGTAGAGAACAACGCGTAACGAGGTCCTCCTTCAGGAGAGTTTGTAACGCAAGACAAACTGTTGTGACTCTATTGTGGTAGGGTCTAGTCTAAAGGAGGATAAACAGCATCATGCGATCTTTGAGTTTGGTGGCGGTGATCGTATTTATTTGCATGACAGCTACTGGTTTGAATCTCCAAACGCGCAAAGGGAACAATCTGCCGTTAAGCGAAGGCAGATCTTTTTCTAAAACGGAGCAAGGGGATGAAACCCACCTTCTTCCCTCAGCTACGCATCGATACCGACTTGACCCTTCGCAGAGTAAGTTTACTGCTCATGCTCTCGCGGGAGGCCTGCTCTGGTTCAAGGGTCAGGATCATATCATCGCGATTCGAGACTTTACTGGGGAAGCGCAACTGACTGCTGGCTCAATTAACCCTGCCTCGCTCCAAATCAATGCAAAAGCAGCTTCGATGGTCGAAACCAGCGACGTCTTTACTGAACAGGAAAAGCAAATTATAAATAGAGAACTGCGCGAGATTGTGCTTCATCCTGATCAGTATCCTGAAATCATTTTTCGCAGCACCTCTATTACCGGCAGGACAACAAGCAGCAATCAATACGAACTGAAGATCACCGGCGATCTAACGCTGCATGGGGTCACGCGGCAAATCACAATTCCCACCACCGTTAACCTTGCAGGGAATGGCCTGCGAGCCCGGGGTGAGTTCGCCATCAAGCGTAGCGACTTTAAGGTCAAAGCAACTTCGGCAATGCATGGGCTAATTCGCGTCAAGGACAAAGTGAAGTTTACTTATGCCATCGTGGGCCACGAACGGGAGTGAAGATATGCGTAACATCAGGCGGAACGGCGATATGCTAAAGGGATTGGCGGCGGGACTGGCTGGCGGGCTGGTCGCATCCTGGACGATGAACCAGTTTCAAGCGGCATGGACCAAGACAGCAGAAGGATTTGAAAAATCCCATGGTGCGCAATCCATGCCGCCCAGCGACGTAGAACAACTTGGCCAGGATTCAGAAAATGTAAAGAAAAACGACGACGACGCTACAGTGAAAGCTGCTAAAGCTATTTCGGAGGGCATCTTTGGTCGTGAGTTAAAAGAAAGTGAGAAAGCGATGGCAGGGGCAGCGGTCCATTACGCCTTTGGAACGGCAACTGGTGGGCTGTACGGCGCAGTAGCGGAATTTGCGCCAGAGCTAACCACTGGAATGGGTCTGCCCTTTGGTGCCGCTTTCTGGGTCATAGCTGACGAAACAGCGGTACCACTATTGAAGCTTTCCAAACCCCCGACAGAGTACCCGGTTTCAACGCACGTCTATGCTCTAGCGTCGCATTTGGTGTTTGGATTAACGGCAGAACTTGTACGGCGCAACTTGCGCAGAGCTCTGTGAGATTGACGTAAGAAGTGACTTTGATACAACAACGTGAAGCATCCAGCAAAGGTGGCGCGATGGGGATCGAACCGGCGACCAAAGTTTGCGGAAGTAAGCAGCCGGAAGTTGTCGTTGTTACAGGAGCTTCCGCTGGCCTTGGCCGCGCAATCGTTCGGGCATTCGCGCGTGAGGGTGCGTACATCGGGCTTTTGGCGCGTGGAATAGACGGGCTTGACGGCGCACGGCTCGAGGTTGAAGCTTTAGGCGGCAGGGCTCTAATGATTCCTTTGGATGTTGCCGACGCGGAGGGTATCGAGCGGGCGGCTGAAACAGTAGAGCGCGAGTTTGGACCGATCGATGTTTGGGTCAACAACGCAATGGTCTCGGTTTTTTCCCCTGTTAGGAAGATGACCCCGGAAGACTACAAGCGGGTTACGGAGGTGACTTATCTCGGCGTTGTATACGGAACGCTGGCGGCACTTAAGAGAATGCTGCCGAGAGATCACGGAATCATCGTGCAGGTCGGTTCCGCCCTCGCTTATCGCGGCATTCCGCTTCAATCGGCGTACTGCGCCGCGAAGCATGCGATCCAGGGATTTCACGATTCGCTCAGTAGCGAGCTGATTCATGACAACTCAAAGGTGCGTGTGACTATGGTGCAATTGCCGGCAATGAACACACCACAGTTTTCATGGGTCAAGAGTCGATTACCGCGCAAACCGCAGCCAGTGCCGCCGATTTATCAGCCTGAGATCGGAGCCGAGGCAGTTCTTTTTGCGGCCCACAACAATCGGCGAGAGATGTACGTCGGTTATCCGACAGTTGAAGCAATCATCGGGAATAAGTTAGCGCCCGGATTCGCCGATGTTTATCTGGCAAATATCGGCTACGACGCCCAACAAACTAACGAGCCTGTCGAAACCGAAAGACGTGACAATCTGTGGGAGCCTGTGCCAGGCGATCACGGTGCGCACGGGACGTTCGACGAACGCGCAATTGCGTGCAGCCCTCAGCTTTGGATTACTAAGAATCGCAACTGGCTGGCGGCGGCCGGTGCCGGTCTTACAGGGTTCGCCATCGGCGCATTTCTTAAGCGGACACTAATAAGAAAGGCATGAGCAGCATCACTTTCTTCTGTGATCTGGCAGAAGCAACGACGCCGCTTCCGCATTTCTGGGAACACACGGTTGGCAGCGATCATGCGCCTGTGACATTGCGTGCTGACTGGCAACGACAGCTAGAACACTGTCGCAATGATTTAGGCTTTCAGTACGTGCGCTTTCACGGGTTGCTCTCT
>DATKDA010000194.1:0-22633 GCA_035512935.1 Pyrinomonadaceae bacterium
ATCTTTTCCCATGCCCCATATGTGTCAATGTCTCCACGAGCTAATTTGATTGTTGGCAAACCTAAGCGGATTAGCGTCTCGTTAGGTACGTATTGTGTTTTGAACAACCACGAAAGTCCCCCCGCTTCCGCTATTGAGTCCAGAGTTTCCGATTGTTTCGATATTTCGCTCAGTCGCCAGTCCCATAGAGAGGTTAAGCGGTCAACAAAGGATGCTGGTGGGGATTCTGACAATTCGTTCCACCAGCTATAGATATTCCAGTAGGCCTGAGACCTGTCTGAAACGGGAACGTTGGTAAAGACAGTTTCTAGCAAGTTGTCAGGATCACCGATCGAGACGCTGCCACGTAGCATTTCGATCGTGATTTTGATCGTTAGATTTCTTGTTATTGACCAATCTCGTTCTGCTTCACTAATGCGACCTGCGGGAGTGCCAGCGATTTGGGCGGCTACCAAGTACCAAGGACGCAGTGCCTCAAACACATTCTTGTAGGTCTGAGCTCGCGTAATATAAGCGGCCCAAATGGGGCGTGATAGTGGATTTTCGGCACCGCTGCCAAATAACTCCTCGGAATTTGTAATTACCCAGTTTGGTGCCAAGAAATGGATTTGGGGAATGAAGTGTCCCACCATCGCTTGTCCGGCGATCCCGGAGCGCCCTCGCTTGTCTAAAATCTGTTCAAGGATTGGAATGAGCTGTCGTTGTACAGGAGTTTGATCCTCCACCCAATTTTGTTGCTCTTGCTCAGGCGTTGTAGCACGGTGGGTCCAAAGGGCTACTGAAATTAAAGCTTCGACTAAACCGCCGGAATAACTATTCAGTGCCGCGCTCAACACCTCTTCGAAATTCCTGAACGGCTCTTCGCTTGAATCTTGCCATAGTGGGCCACAATCACTAGCTGCGTGAATAATTCCCCACATTGATGGACTAGCGGTTTGTGGCGCGCGATCGTCGTCGGCTCCTGCGCGAGCCAGACTCACTGCTGATGAAGCAATCTCGCTCCAGCTGATATGTTCTTCTGGAGTTTTATCAGATTGCTCGCAGGCGAGCCGAATTACCCACCAAGCGAATTGCAGCACTTCGTTCCAATCGATGGTTTTGTTCGCTTGAGCCGCTTGCCGAAAGCCTGCCAGAACGCTGTGCACAAAACGCGGAGCCACTTGCTCCTTCATGATCATTCCGGCGATCTCCAAAGCCATATCTGGAAAACTAGCGCAATATTCTAAGAGACTCCTTTCTAACTTGGTTCCAATTTCCCTAGACTCTTCTGATTGTGCTGGAGCCCAACTTATCAACAACTCGAATATCTCTTTCACAGTCTTTGTCGACAAGTCATCAGTCTCAACGGGAGGCTCCCCTATCCACGAAGCGCCACCACCGATGTAGTGGCCAACTTCGGCTAACTCCTGTTCCTCAAAGGTTGGCTTTACGTCCTCCATTTCAGCTTGCTTTGCGAGTGCTTGTAGTTCCTTCGGAATCTCGCCCCGAAACCAAGTCAACCGACGTCTCAACCAGCGATTTCTTAGAGCGATCAATTTTGACTCGTGGGGCTCTGTGATCTCGTCCTCAAGAAATTCACCTCGCACTTGCTTCATGTTTGGACCTCTCTCAAGACCATACCGAAAGACTCGTCTGGCCAGAGGTGAAGCGTTTCTAAACTGCTTTCGAACTAGCTCAGGAATTTCGCGGAGAACGTAAGGCGGATTGATGGCTTCGTCCGATGCAATTATGTCATCTAGTTCTTCGGTTAGGTGGTCACCGGCTTTTGCCAGAATCCCGTATCTCAGTTTGATGAATATTTTTTCTGGTCGCTGATCCAATAGTGCCATTACGCGACGCGCAGCGTCTGGGCTCGATTGAGCTAAGCGTACCCCTATATCGGTTATCGCCTTGAAGAGCCTAGCGGGAACATTTTCGCGCGTAGAATGTGATTCATCGGCGCGTCGCCATATGCCTAAACCATATTCATCGGGATCATTGAATGTGTTTATCCGGTGAACCTTAGAAAGTAACAGCCCCAGCGTCTTCTCTGAATCGATGGCTTCTAAACCCGGCACCACGTCTTTGAAGAAACCATTTAACCCTACGTGACCGAATCTGGGAAACATCCACTCCGTGTTAAAGACGGCAACTCGATTATCATGGCCCTCGTTTGAGGGGGGTACCCACATGAGATAACCAGCCAGTTCGAACGCCTCTGGTTTTCCAGCCAAAGCGAGCGTGCTCGCAACCTTTACAATCTTCTCGGCAAAGAAGTCTGTCGAACCGCTTTCAAGCGCGTCTTTCAATTTATCGACGAATCGACATGCAGAGTCTGGAGTTAACTGGACCACTGCCTCTGCCACTGCATTCCACACAAGAGGATTCCTAAGGGTTTTCGGGATCATCTCAAAAACCGAGAGCACAAGTGGCGTATCGTATTGAGCTATTCGCGCAAGGTAGATTCCTTCCGGCCACGGGCGGTAAAGCAACTTATTGGGATCTGCCGTAGGAATGAGATCTGGCGGATTAGAGAAAGCTCCGGCGTCGGCTAACGGTCTAGCCCAAAGGGGATTTTGGAGCCGTCCGAAAAAATATTGCCGCTGGGCAGGTCTGAGCAGGTGAGTTTGAAGAGTCTTCACATCATGATCGTTTGGCGATGTGATTTGTAAGAGTGCGTCTAGCTCACCTTGAGTGGCAAAATATGGTCCGATTCGGCCGAATAAAAGAGAACTCAGTTGCTCAAAAGCACTCTTCACCGCATCAGGAGGAGGTCCCGACTCGCTATAATGGGTCCACGTCGCGAAACTTCGTATAAGTTGAAACCAAATATCAACGCGAGGGTCAGCAGTCGGTAGTTGAAGAATTCCAGCGATAGTTGCTCGGTTCCTTTCTTGATCATCAATCTGATCTGCTGGTATGAAAATGTCTTCTCCACTCAATAGTCTCTGAATTAAGCCCCGCGAAATCTCCCGGCCTGCGTGTGCCACAAAATAAGCAAAGCCTGGTTCATGTATGTTTGGGAGCATTCTCAAACCCTGTTCGTAGAGGCCGGTGAGTTGCGGATCTAGCGTCCCAAGCTCATCTGAGATTTGTGTTTCGCGACTGGAGAAGGCTCCCGCCCTCGTTCGTTTGCGGACGTCCCTTATGAAGTCGCGATTCAGTTCTTCCAGAACTGACATGAGGTTTGAATCGAATCTGCCAATATGAATTCCGGCGTCCATCAGGTGAAATTCACCTCGACCACGAATCTCATCATTGCGGTCGAGAGTTCCGATAAACACTTTTGCGATTCTTCTCTCAACTACCCTTTGTGCGCACGGAACCTTAGGGTCCTTTCGAGAAGTACAGGGTTCTAGCGTGGTGAATAATGTAGCTCCCGCTAGAGTTTGGTCGTGAAGCTTTCTTTCCAAAAGTGTGTACTCGGCATGTTCGCCGGGTTTAATTTCTCCCCGATATGCTTCGCCAATTATTTCTCCGTCGCGCACAAGCACCGCTCCAACCTTCGGAGACACTTTTCCCGGCTCACTCACACTTTTTCTAGCGAGCTCAATTGCCCGGAGCATGAATCGTCTTTCCGGGGAATCACGGCTAATTTCGACGTCTGTTGGCATATCAGTGAAGGCTCCTATGGATGAGTGCCATGACGGTTTATCAACTTGCTTGACATTTATAAAATAGAGTCCTTTCGGAGACGGATTTCAAGTCCCGTGACGGCGGTGCTACCCGATCTTACGAAACGATACAAGCCAGTATTTACGCGCCTAGAGGTTGTCAAGGTATCGCTTCGGCTGGGTAGTGATGCAGTTTGGGATATTGAAGAGTCTCATTCACACCGGGCTTCAGCCAGGTGAGCGCTAGAATTTCCAAAGGAAACCGTTTAAACGGTTTCCGGATGCGTCATCTGAGATCACCGCGCTGAAGCGCGGTGTGAATGAGATGTATCGTGCAAACTGCATCACTACCCTTCGGCTGGCTTCGTATCAACACGTTCCGCCACCATCTTAGCCCCATCCTTACCTACGAGGGGGAGAAAATGATCGAGGCTCCGCGCAGAATATGTGAATTAGATGTGTTTCGACGTACTACGGCAATGATCCGGATAAAGATAAGCAGCTACTGTTTGATGCGCTGGATGACTAGCTTGAGTCCGGCGGAGTTTCCCTGCGGGATCTTTATGCGTTGAGAACGGCCTTTAATCTCATCAATGTAGTCACGCGCCTCAATGCTGTAATCATAATCACCGTAGAGGATGAAATTGAACCTTCCGTTCTCATCAATGCTAACGTACCGGACGTACTCATCCCCTGAATACACGGCAATATGTGCGCCTTCAAGAGGATTACCATTCTTCCATACAACGGTGCCCGCCACTTTGCGCTCAATCAATCGTGGCCCCACGCGCATTTCGAGGTTCTCAATCATGGCTCCTTCAGTGACCTGAATCCTTTTTGCTTCACGTTTATCCTCGGTCGCGGGATAGTAAGTGCGCGCATAAGGAGCGTCGAACCCGTTCCTTGCGTTTAGAACGAGGTAATACTCGCCGGGCGTAACCCTCTCAAAACTGAATGAACCATCTTTTTTCAGAAGTCCTACATAATCTGGTCCGGTCTCCACGCCGTTGATCAGAGAGACCGCACTCTTGTCGATGGCTTGTCCGGTTGCCGTCAGCACGCTGCCGGAAACCGTAGCCGTAGCGCGCGGATCGATACCATACACGTCAAGCTCCAGATAGCTGCACTGGCTCTTTTCCAAGGTCACATCGTACTCGAAAGTGGAAAGAGACTCGGTTTGAGTGAATCTCACTGTGGCACCGTCGTCGGAGTTGTCCATGAGTCGAACTGCATACGGCACCGTGACCCGCACCGTGAAAGAGCCTGGACCCGGCAACGAGAATGAAAAGTCTCCGTACTTAGTCGTCACGGTCTTAAATATTTCATCTTTAGTTATTATTTCAGTTTTTATTCCCGGCAAGCCTTGATATCGGTTGGTTTTAATGCGTCCCGAAATGGACTCTTCAGCTTCTCGTTGCGTTAGCTTGCGAAGTTCCTTCAAACTGTCGTCGATGTCGACTGCCAAGGTTGTGCCGGTGCACATCCCTGTGAAAAATTGGTTCGTCTTGTCATCGAGTGAGGCATAAACGATGTATCGCTTACCTTTCTTGAACTCTGTATCGCACATTGTGGTTGCTGTTCCGACGCCGACTCTCGGACCTGAGACGCCTCGGAATGACTCCTCCACCACGAAACTTACCATTAGATACGTGTACACATTGTCCGGCTTATTTTTGAGCGGCTTTATGTCAACCACTTGTCCTAGGAAGACCGCATCAGACCGCCAGAATTGCGCGCAGATGGGAGTCCCATATTCTCGACACTGACAAGCTTGAATGGATTCGTTGAAAGCCGGCACGCAAAGCAGCCGCGATGATGAGGAGTAGACGATTCATAACCGACAGATTACTGTCAACCTCGATCGAAGTTCAACAATCACAGGGCCAATCAGGTAGTGGCTCCGCGATAGGGCGACTGTCTATGGCGACTCGCGGCTAGTCTTCCAACAACTCAACAAGACCGCTCGGACGCGGTCAACTTCAATCCTAGATCTGTAAGAAACCGACGCTTACTAGATTCGGAGCTGCCATTGAGCGGGGTCGCGAGCGGAGTCGAGGACTGTGATGACAACAATAAGATCGTCCTCAACTGAGAAGTAAATCCCATATGGAAATCTTCTCGTCAGGGCGCGCCTGATGCCAGATCGAAGTTCCTAGTACTTGAAAGGTCCGTCGAGGATTCGTGCGTCGGTAGCTCTGACTTCTTCAAGAAATTCCAATCCCAATCCTAGTTGTTCGGATTCGTACCATTCGAACGCCGCTTCAATGTCGGCATCGGCGGTGAGATCTGAGAGAAGACGGTAGCGCTTCACTTGGTCTTTGAGTCTGTACTAGAAGTATCGGCAAGACGGTCGAGTACCTCGAAAGCCGAGTGCGAGCGTGATGGATCTTGACGGTAGCGTTTGAGCCGCTCCTCAGCTAATCGGAGATGACTTTCTGGTACCGGCAGGGCACTAGGGTCCTCCGAGATTTGATCCCAGAGCGCTTGCAGGTAGCGTACCTGTTCGGCTTTCGATAGAGCGTCAAAGCCAGGTGGTGTTGGTACAGATGTTTCAGGCATTGAGCGTGAGTCTCCCATGATTGAAAGTAAGAAATAGTGCGTCGGCGGCGACTAGCACGCTTCTGATTTTAGCATCGAACAGTGTGGAGCAATAATCGCGAGGAAGCGGAAGACCCTCTCTCACGAGTCGGGCTACAGCTCCACGGTCCACGCATTAGTAGCTGGTCTCTTGAAAGCGGGGCTTTGATCTAGGTCGTGTACCCATAAACCGAATGACCGAGAATGGTGGAAACCGGGCCACAGCCGAGGGGG
Source organism: Pyrinomonadaceae bacterium (assembly GCA_035512935.1). GTDB lineage: Bacteria > Acidobacteriota > Blastocatellia > Pyrinomonadales > Pyrinomonadaceae > PSRF01. The sequence continues at coordinate 6,405 of DATKDA010000194.1, forward strand.
GCGAAGTCGCTTTGCGCTAGCGATTGAGAGCGGCGATGGTAACCGGTATCATCGGCCACATGGCTAGATGCACAGCACCAGTATATGGCCATCGCACAGCGAGCGCTGCAGCGGCCTGCCCTGCATGCCGTGGCCGCTATGGCCGCTACAGCAGCTACAGCAGCTACGGGTCGTATTCGTCCCCGTCCTACTCCTCGTCGGGGAGCAGCGGGGTCGGCCGGAGCAGCGGCGGCGGGTCCGGCAGCAGCGCAAGGCCGAGATGGTCGCGAGCCGGTTCGTCCGTGGCATACACGCCTGCCGAGGTGCGGGCACTCACGCCGGTCCGCGACAGCGTCGAAAAGCGAGCGCCCCTGCCTGACCTTCGGGACGTCTTTCTCTGCCATGCGTGGGACGACCGGAGAGGGGCCGCCTAGGAACTGCACGATCTGCTCGAGTCACTCGGTGTCTCGGTCTGGTTCAGCGAGAAGGACGTCGCCCTCGGCACGCCGTTGCTCCGCGAAATCGACAGGGGACTGGCGAAGTCGCGAGTCGGGATCGTGCTGGTGACCCCTGCGCTGCTGCGCCGCCTCCAAGGAGAGGGCATCGCCGACAAAGAGCTATCGGCACTCCTAGCGCGTGACCTGCTCGTCTCCATTGTGCACGACACGACATACGAAGCTCTCCGGGAAGTCAGCCCCCTGCTCGGCTCGCGAAGCGGCCTGAATACTGCAGAAAATCCGATGGCAGACGTCGCGGCCAAGCTCGCCGAGCTGGTCGCCCTCTAGCTCTGTTGGCCGGCCCCACGTCGCACAAGCGGTCCGGGCGCCGGCGTGGCGGCAGCCACCGGGCCGCCGCGCCAGTGTACTTCCACACACCCGGTCGTTTTCTGGACACTCGGGCGATGAACGATCGGCGGCTTTCAGGGCCAGCCTTCGGCGGAGGAACGGCAGAGAGTGGGGCGAATGCCGACTGGCAGCTTTTATATCGTGCCGAACTCTGTTTCAGCGTCGGCATGAGCCGATATGATCTGACCGACTTCGAATGGCGCGTGATCGACCCGCTGCTGCCCAACAAACCGCGAGGCGTGCCGCGCGTCGATGACCGCCGCGTTCTGAACGGCATCTTCTGGGTGCTGCGCTCCAGTGCGCCATGGCGTGATCTGCCCGAGCGTTATGGCCCACGCACTACCTGTTACAACCGCTTCGTGCGATGGCGGAAAGCGGGTGTGTGGGATCGGATTGGACGCCATCACCGCCGCCCATGACGGTGACATACAGATGGTCGACAGCACTTCCATCCGGGCGCACCAACAGGCTGCGACGGCAAAAAGGGGGATCGAGATCATTGTCTCGGTCGATCACGCGGCGGGCTCACGACCAAAATCCATGCTGTCGTCGATGCGCAAGGGCTCCCGATCCGGCTCTGCCTGCCCGCTGGGCAGACGCATGATGGGCAGGCCGCTGACTAACTGCTCAACCATCTCGGGCCTCACGTGATCGTCCTTGCCGACAAGGCATACGATGCCGATCGCATCCGCACGTTAATCCACAGGAGCAAGGCGCTACGCCCAACATCCCAGCCAAATCCAATCGAAAATGGAAACCCTGCTTCAGTAAGCGGCTCTACCGCGAACGAAACCTGATTGAGCGGTTCTTCTCCAAGCTGAAGCACTTCCGCCGCGTCGCCACCCGCTACGACAAGCTGGCTGCCAACTTCCTCGCAATGGTCCAACTCGCCTCAATGCGGCTGTGGCTACGCAATTATGAGTCTACGGCCTAGTCACGACGCTGTCGTAAGCGGCGCGTGCTCTCTCCTTCATTTCCTCGATGAGTGAGTGGAAGATGACCTCTTCGCTGGCTGTGTTACTGGTCAAGCTGGGCCTTGTTCAGTTTTCCGAAGCGCGCACCGCCGCTGGAGCAGCGCCCGAATTTCACCTTGATTCGCTTGCCGTCCTCGGCACGTGAAAACTCCTCAGCTGACATTCTAAAAATAATCGTGTTCGGCTTTCCATAGACGTAGCCGCCGCCCAAAATCTCCACACCTCCCAATTCCATGACGAGAACTTCATTGGAGGCCGGGAAAGGGACTGCAGTCGTAAGTTCGATCTCCACCTCATCGCGGTCTTGCGAACTCTGCCGCGCCCGTATAGTACGTATCTTCTTGAGGCCCAAGCCCGGGTCGGCGTCGCCGCGCTTCGTCAGTTTGTAAGCTTCCGGCAAGCGTAGCTTGCTCTTCATGGTCGACGAGAGGCGAGTGTTACAGGCCTCACCGCGCGCGACGGAAATTTGGGCGCCATCTTCCAATTCACCGGGGTTGAAGAAAATCGCCGTAACACCATCGCGAGTGATAAATGCGTTCTTCGCCTCATCGTCGACGAAAATCGTGTAGTCGCCCTGAAGCGGTGAGCCGAGTGTCACTGTCAGGCGCTGTACGCTCTTGATAATTCTCGCTTCCCCCAGTTTGATGGGCCGCGGTAATGTCACTTCTTCGAGCTTATATGACTGAATTTTCAGGGGCCCGGATGGCTGTTTGTCGACACTCGCAGCCAGTTGTACGCCAGGCAGAATAAATAAGTCTTCGATTTCCACCTCTTGTTCCTCCGCCGTGGGTAGCCCTGCTTGCTGGGCGCCCGTCGGGATAGCGAGCGAAGTTGTTATGAGAACAAGTTCTGCGACGGCCAGGATGATGTTTAGACCTGAGGTTCCAAGAGCATTCTTCTTAAGACTCATTGTCTTTCTCCTAAGGTAAATGAGTTACCTCCGATTGTACCAAATGAAGATGGCGCAGTACTGCTTGGTGTCGAGCGAGGTATACGATTCAGTCTAACTAAGTTCTGTGAGCGCTAAGATTTGGGGACTCACTGCAGAAAGGTCATGATCGTAACTCAATAATAAGCTCGCTGTTAGAAGACTTTAGCGAAACTCCCTGTAAGCGGATTGTAGATGCAACCGCAATCCAATCAGGACCCACACCACAAATTACTGCTGAGGCCCCGTGAGAAGTTCCTAATTCGAGTTCTGCCTTCTTCTGTTAAAGCGCTGCGGCTGGCCACTTCAACCTCCTTTTAACTCGGGCTTATGGCTCACGTCGGGGCTAGATTCTTGACGCCTATTGCTACGCCTTGACCGAAAATCTGCCAGGGCTCGTTCAGCGATAACGTCGACCTTTTCTTTGGCGAACGTGCGGAACTTCTTCCATTCTTCGGAGGTCAGCTTGTCATCAGCCAGCAATTGAAAGCCATTCGCAACGAGGTAGTGAGTGCGTAAGAATTGTTCGAAGAGCATCCGTTCGTTCTTCGACATTCCCTCCTCAGGATTCAGTTTTTCCAGTGCTGCATCACGGCACCAATCATGTGGTGTCAAACGTGTTTTCTTGACCTCTTCTTCAAGCTTGAGGTAATCCTCATCGGCTAATCTGAATGAGATGGTGTGTAGGAGTCGTTGGTTTTTTTTCATTAGACTGCCTTCTGTGCTCAAGTTGGCCCCGCATTCACCGCATGCACGGGCATACATTGCATGCAAGGAAATCGCTATCTCATTTAGTCGCTTCAGCAGGCATTGCATGCAGATTTGTTTGCAATGCATGCAAGCGCATGCACCGTGTGCACGACGCGAAAACCATTAGGGGTGACGTGTCTGAAAAATTCAGGTGCATAGCGCCTCCTCACGATTCAGGTAAGTCTGGTTGAGTTCTTAATCCGCAAAACTAATGCCTAGGGACTCTAATCAGAAATTAGAACGAAGGTTCCGATGCCTTCTGACTTGACGCGTCACCTTTTGGTGACGTTCGTCACCAAGCGCGTCACCATTTGGTAACGATCGTCACCTTTCTTGACGCAGCGTCAACTTTTTTGACGAACGTCAAAGTTTTGGACGGATATGACAAGTTTCAGCAGTCCCATTTGGAGAGTTGTCACTGCGGCTTCAATCGCGAGACAGTACTTGAAGATGTTCGGCAAATGTAGCGGCTAGGATGCAGATACCAAATAAGAACCAGGCCATTCAGACTAGTGGCATGGTGATTGAAAGTGACCAGAGCATGAGTACTTTTCGGGACTTGGCAACCAGCGATCACAACTCTGAGGAACTAGCCTTACAAGTGGCTCGCATCTACGAGCGGGCGCAAATTGAAACCCTGGCTTTACTTCAGTCACGACCCCCAGAAAAGATCATCGCTCCTGTAGGTGAGTGGATGAGTGCCCCTCAACTCGCCGAATATTGGCAGCTCTACAACGATAAGAACGAGCCAACTACCGCGGGCATATTGAAGTGGTCAAAGCGGCCTGCAGAGCAATTCCCGCTTCCGCACGCTTACATGGGTGACCTTCTTCGATTCAATCGAGTTGACGTTGACGTGTGGGCAAAGGAGGAGGCACAAAGGCGACGACTTCAAAACGAAAAGCGGCGCTTAAAAATCGCGTGACTCTGAAGTCATTGAGAATTAGAATCGCGCCACTTTGACGACTGCTAGCGCTTATGAAACTAAGGAGAAAACAATGGTCTATAAGCGCTGGAAAGGAAAGAAAGTTAAGCCAGGTGATCCAAACTACGATCGAGCTCGATGGTGGATGGAATACCGTCTGAACGGTCGCAGGATTCATCAGGCAATACCTGAGGCACGAACTAAGGCACAGGCCGAACGTGCGGAGGTCAGTGAACGAGAAGCGATCTACAAACGGCGATATAACAAAGGCACGGACATAGGATTCAGAGACTACTACGATGAATTCTACTTGCCGTGGCTGAAAGAAAAGAAAGCATCGCAGGTTTTAGATGGTGAGAGCCGTGTGAAGAAGCTAAAAGAGTTCTTCGGAAATCGGATGCTGAGCGACATTACAAGACGCGATGTTGAACGCTTACAACTAACTTTGCGCGGCAAGAAAACACCGCGAAAGGTCCCGCGCAAGGGCGCGACGGTCAATCGCTATGTGTACCTCTTGTCAGCAATTTTTTCGAGAGCAATACGCGATGAAGTTGTTGACTTCAATCCCTGCAATAGGTTCGAACAGGAACCAGAGGCCAGGCGGGAACGCTATCTCATTCCGTCTGAGCAATCGAAGCTGATGGAAGTGCTTGTCGATGACCTGGCATACCTGCGAGCACCGATCGAAGTGTCTCTCGGAACTGGCGTCCGAAAACATACGGAGCTGCTGAAACTGAAGGTCGAGAACGTCAACTTTAGCAGCATCTCTATGTTTCGGCCGGCCAACGGGAGAGACGTAGAAGTGAGGCCTAATTGGTTTCTCTTGGTGGACACGAAGGGCAAACGTCCCCGCCATCGTTTGATTCCGATGAATGGTCCGGTACGCGCAGCTTTGCAGAAGGTAATTGATAGTCGCTCGACAGGAAGTGTCTTTCACTATTCGCAAACAGGAGTGAGCGCAAGCACGCTCCGACGCGGCTTTGAGAAAGCGTGTGAGCGAGCCGGGATACCGTTTGGGATAACGGTCGAAAGCGGCGTGATCTGGCACGATCTGCGACGTACTTTTGCAACCGAGTTGCGAGTGCGACAAGTACACGAGTACGACATCGCAGATCTACTCGGTCACACTATTCAAAGCGTCACGGGCACATACGCACGCAGCACACCCGAGGCGCTGGAAGATGCAGTGAACCGACTCACAGAACCGCGAGGCGCTGTGATCCAATTCAAAAGAAAGGCGAGTTAGAAGTGTCACCATCTTAGCCCCATCTTCACTTTTTGGGGTTGAGATTATCCAGGGGCTAAGTGATGGAAATCGTGAAAATCGTGAGATTAGTGATGGTGCCGAGGGCGGGAGTCGAACCCGCACGTCCTTACGGACAACGGATTTTAAGTCCGTAGCGTCTGCCATTCCGCCACCCCGGCACTAGGAATTGCAAAACATAACACGCCTCTTCGAGCGCTCACAATCTAGGAAGGCAAGATGGAGGTTAATTCCTACCGCAGAGGTGGCCTGTTTATAGCACCGGAGAGTGGATGATGGATCACCCACGCCGGAAACGGTGGGAGGGTTCATTCTTGGGTGTTGAACCCACCCGACCTCTTCCGGGTGGAGGAAGTTCGACTTTTGACACACTCTCGTTAATTCGTGGATCGCAACGTCGTTCCGACGCCCTGATTTACGCACTTCACTTCACACGCGATCCGGCTGGTGATAAGATCTCAACCGATCACGCTTTGAGAGCACGCTTCAGGAGCAAGCCAAGAGCAGCTTCAAAAGCACGGCTTCAAGAGCACTAGTATTTAGCTAAAGCCATGTCCGAAGAACAGGAAGTATTCCATCGCCATATCCAGAAGAAGGGACTTAAGCGCACCACGCAGCGCGAAGTCATTCTTGATGTCTTCCTGAAAACCGAAGAACACCTCTCCAGCGAAGACCTTTACCGGCTGGTTCAAAAAGAAGATCCCACCATCGGCCAAACAACCGTCTATCGCACACTAAAACTTCTTACCGAAGCAGGGCTAGCTCGTGAGGTCAGATTTGGTGACGGTCGCACCCACTACGAACATAATTACAAGCACCAGCACCACGACCATATGATCTGTTCAGAATGCGGAAAGATCATTGAATTTTTCTCAGCCGAACTCGAGGCCCTCCAGGATGCCATGGCCGCAAAACATGGCTTCGAAGTCACCCACCATCTGCTACGAATCATCGGTATCTGCGCTGAGTGTAATCAGCAACAAGAGTCCGGACACCCGGAATCGGGTTCTTCACTCGCTGCCGCTCGCAGCAATAACTAATCTCCCCCGCTCTGCATTTTGCCTTTGGGCTTATTACGGTGTACCTTGCCTGTTAATCGGAACCATCATGACTGTCGCAATTACATTTGAACCTGCTCACCTAACCGGGCTTGTCTCTGAAGGCATATCTGTCCTCGATGCTGCGAAGCGCATGGGCCTGCGTTTGCCAGTGGCATGTGCTAAGGAAGATTGTCGAACGTGTGTCGTTCAGATTAACGCCGGGGCAGAATTGCTTTCTGCCCCATCCGAGGCTGAGCAAAGGCTGATTGACGAGGGTGTATTGGCTACCGATCAACGGTTGGCCTGCCTGGCAATTTTTCAAAGCACGGGTGAATTTATCGTGACAATACCTGAAACCGACGAGCGCAATGTTAAGCAGGACAACTTCAAAGACTTTCGCAAGACCTTTTCCGAACTGCCCCTCAGTCAAAAACTGACAGCTCTGGTTCAGCTTGAGGCCGTCACCATGTCGGAAGCGCTGAATACTGTCATGGGGAAGACCATGTCGGTTGGCGGAAAACTTACTGACGTGTTCCTACGCAAAGCCAGGTCGGCAAAGAAAGCTGAGCCTAAGCAGGGCGCCAACCGATCGTCTCGAACCTGATTTGATGACCACCCCGAAGAAAATTTCTGGCAAGCAGAGACGTCTTATCAGCTTTCCTGCCGGGATTACTCTATGTTTCTGCCTCGGTATGCCCGGCCTCTTTATCGCCTGCCCCAAAAGCGACAAGCCAAGTAAACCGCGCGTAGGGATTTCTACCAATACTCAACCAACACCCGCTCCGATACCTTCAGGGTTTAATGGGGAACGCGCTATGGCTCACGCACGCAAGCAGGTCGAGTTTGGGCCACGTCCACCTGGTTCCCCTGAACTGGCTCGAACGCGCGACTATATCGTCAACGAGCTCCGGTCGTACGGGCTTCAGGTCACCACCGATGAATTCACTGCCAAAACGCCAAAGGGTGATAAAAGGATGGTGAACATCACGGCTGAGGTTCCCGGAGAATCGAGCGACGTCATTATTCTTTCAAGTCATTACGAGACTAAATTCTACGAAGACATGATCTTTGTCGGCGCCAACGATCCGGCCGCTTCAGCCGGAACGTTGTTGGAGTTGGGTCGCGTACTGGCGTCCAGTAATGAGAAACCGAAATACACCTATTGGCTTGTCTTCTTTGATGGCGAGGAAGCTCTTTGCGAAGGTTGGGACGACTGCGGAACACCCGAGGAGCCGGACAACACGTATGGCAGCCGTCATTATGTTTCTGAGTTGCGAAAGCGAAATGAGCTCAATCGCATTGGCGCAATGATTCTACTGGATCTGATCGGTTATAAAAATCTCGAGTTGCGACGCGATACGATGAGCACCAAATGGCTGGTCGATACTATCTGGCAGACAGGCCGCGAACTCGGTTACGGAGACATTTTTTTGAATGAAAGTGAGGATGTTGGCGGCGACGATCACCTTCCCTTTCTCCGGGCGGGTATTGATGCCGTCGATATTATTCAGCTTATCTCCTATCCTTACTGGCACCGCGCCGACGATACGCTCGATAAGATCTCTCCTCGCAGTATGAAGATAGTGGGAGATGTCGTGCTGTCAAGTCTGCCAAAGATCGAGCAGCGTCTATCGAAGTAGGTACAGCCAATCCAGGATCTCGTTCCCGCTGTGGGTTCAATAAGTTCGTGATGCTTAGGTAGGCTGGACTTGAAAAATTCCCAAACTTTCGTTAGGGGATTTGTTATCAAGGATAGGGTAGTTCATTGTAGGCTGATTCGTGGTATTTAGTGTAGTTTTAGTGGATCATTTCTTACTCTTCCACCTGAATCCATTCAACCTAGGGAGGGCACATGTTCAAGGCATCCGAAATACTCGTACCGACGGATTTTTCGACCGCGTCTATAAACGCACTCCGCGTTGCGATTGCGATGGCTGCTCCCGACGGCGACATAACCTTACTTCACGTGATTGACGAACACTTTGTTAATGATGCCGCCGGCGCTGAGCTGGGCACCGTCGATGAGATCAGATCTCGCTTGCGCGATCGTGCGGAAGCTAACTTTGACGTCATGCTTGAACAGATTGAGGCGGGTGCGGTCAATCTCGAGCGCATGATTGTAATTGGCGCACCTTTTGTCGAGATTCTTAAGATTGCGCGAGACCTTGACCTGCCCTTGATTGTAATGGGTCTGAAAGGGCGCTCGACTCCTCCGGAAGAGATACTCTTTGGGTCGACTGCTGAGAAGGTGCTTCGCGGCTCGCGTATACCGGTTCTCTGTGTGCCTTATTAAATCCGTTGTTCTGAAGATCGCCTGAAAAATGAAGCGAGTGGCAGTTATTCCAGGTGACGGCATTGGCCCCGAAGTGATACGTGAGGCAATCCGGGTAATCGACTGCTTGCGTGAGACTCACGGTCTGAAACTGGCAATTACGAACTTTGACTGGGGCGCCGAACGTTTTCTAACTGATGGCGTAAGTTTGCCGGCCGGCTCGCTCGAAATGCTCACCAACGACTTCGACGCAATTCTTGCCGGGGCTTTTGGCGATCCCCGCATCCCATCCAATCAACATGCCGAGGACATTCTATTGGGGATGCGGCGCGGACTGGATCTCTATATCAATCTCCGTCCCGTGCGGTTGCTCGATCCGCGACTGACACCACTGCGTGGGCGCGCGATCGAAGACATCGATTTCGTTGTCTTTCGTGAAAATACTGAAGGAGCGTATTGCGGCGCAGGTGGATTCCTCAAGAAGGGTTCGCGCGACGAGATTGCCACTCAGGAAGAGTTGAATACCCGGCATGGCGTAGAGCGGATCATTGTTGCTGCGTTTGATTATGCGCGCCGGACTTCACGCAAGCGAGTCACCATGGCCGACAAGTCAAACGTTCAACGGTTTGGGGGCGACCTCTGGCAGCGTGTCTTTAAAGAGATTGCGAAGCGCTATCAGGAGATTGAAGCTCGCCACCAATATGTCGACGCGATGGCGATGTTCATGGTATTGGAGCCCGGCCAGTACGATGTGATCGTCACGAACAATCTTTTTGGAGATATCCTTACAGATCTTGGCGCAGCATTGCAGGGGGGACTTGGCCTGGCGGCATCCGGAAACATTCATCCGGGGAAAGTTTCCTTGTTTGAACCGGTGCATGGCAGTGCGCCTCCGCTTGCAGGAAAGGGCAAAGCCAATCCGATTGGTGCTATTCTCACTTTGGCGATGATGTTAGAATACCTTGGTCACGAAGAAGAGAGCGAAGCTATTGACAAAGCCGTCCGCAAGGCAATCTTGAATAGCGAGACCACGGCCGATCTTGGAGGCATGTTGTCAACCGAGCAAGCTGGGGCCGCGATTTGTAGGGAGTTGGCGTCTTAACATGATGCCTGAGGCGGCCGGATTTCAACTGCCAGGGGGGAGTTATGAGTGGAAAAAGCAAACAGTTGGCTCAGAAACTGGTCGCCATAATAGTTATCGTCGCAATACTGAATGTCATCGGCGTCTCGACGCCGGTCGTAGTTTTCCTGCTCGTCGTTGGTTTTCTTGTTTGGCGCGCCACCCAGTACTCAGACACGCGGGAAACTGAAAAGGTGTTTGAGTTCTTTATCGCTGCTGACGAGATATTGCGCGATGAAGAACGACAATGGTATGGATTCGAGGTTTCAGAAGTGATTCATGAGGGCGAACGAGTTCTCGATTCCATGCCTGATCCTCCGCCACTTACCTACTTTGCCCTCGGAGCCTTGTATCATCGGATCGGCGAGTATCATGCCTCATCCGAATACCTGTCCGCCGTATCGGAAGACGGGGTCTTGAGTGAACGTCATCGGGCGCTGCCCTCGCAACAATTGCGCCGGTATGTAGAGACCCTTCGAAACATCGAGCGAGATCCGGCCATAGCGCCTAAGTCTCTTTCAGCGATTCGCAATCTTGAACGCGCTCGTCGCCGGCGTACTGCCGATCTGCTTAATAAGAATCGCGAGTTGCTCAGCCGGGAGGAATCACCCGGTTCGACAAGCGCCATTGAAACTCCTCACACTCCCGGCGCCGCTAAGTCAGTGACGCCCATCAATGCACCCCGGCCGATTGCTGAGGTGCTGCATGACGTGTACCAGGAAGATAAGAAGACTGCCTGATACAAGATGATTTGCACCTAGCTTGTCGACGCCAGTACTCACTGCAGAGATTATTGCCATCGGTTCCGAAATGTTGGCGCCGGATCGGACCGACACCAACAGCCTCTGGCTCACCGCAAAACTCAATAGCATAGGAATCGAGGTCAAGCAGAAAACTATCGTCGGAGACGATGATTCCAGGCTCGAAGAAGCGATCCGGGACGCTATGAAGCGCTCCAGCGTGATTCTGACAACTGGAGGACTCGGCCCAACTGAGGATGACATAACGCGGAAGGTAGCCGCTCGGGCGCTTGGCAGAAGACTTCTTCTCGATGAGAACGTACTCGAGGAGATCAGAAGCCGCTTCTTGAGCTTCGGGCGATCGATGCCCGAACGAAATTCCCGGCAGGCAATGGTCATCGACGGTGCGGAGATTCTGGCAAACCCAAACGGCACTGCTCCGGGAATGTTTATCGAGCACCAGGGCGTCTCGGTAGCTCTCTTACCCGGACCACCCCGCGAAATGCGACCGATGTTCGAAAACTATGTAATCTCGCGGCTGGTTGCAAAGGTCGGAAACGTTCGCGTAGTGCGTCGCGTGTTGCGGGTCAGCGGGTTGGGCGAGTCGGCCGTCGATGAAAAGATTGCGCCGGTCTACACCCAGTATGAGAACCCGCAGACGACCATTCTCTTCAACAACAGTGAAGTAGAGATCCATCTGACCGCTCGAGCCCGAACTGAGGCGGACGCCGACGTTTTGCTTGATAAGCTATCGGGCCAGCTTGAAGAGCGGCTTGGCAATGCGATCTTCGCTTTTCGAGGTGAGCGACTGGAGGATGTGGTTGCCTTGCGTCTTACGGTAGGCGGTTTCACTGTGGCGGTTGCTGAGAGTTGTACGGGAGGATTAATCAGCCAGCGCCTCACGGATGTTGCCGGCTCCTCAAAGTATTTCATCGAAGGCGTCGTAGCCTATTCCAACGAAGCAAAGATCAGAACCCTCGGCGTTGAGCCCGTCCTTTTGCTTGAACATGGAGCAGTCAGCGCGCCTGTCGCTGAGGCGATGGCCGAGGGTATCCGGAAACGCGCAGGCACTGACTTTGGTCTGTCTGTAACCGGGATTGCCGGGCCGGATGGTGGCACAGATGAGAAGCCAGTCGGACTTGTATACATTGCTCTTGCTGACGATGCTCACACAGAACATAGAAGACTAATGATTCCAGGTGATCGCAACCTGATACGCTGGCGCTCCTCACAGGCTACAATCGATCTTTTGCGCCGGCGCCTAACCTGATTTGGGCGTGCCCGCAGCCCTCACTAGCCGCTTGGAGGTGTTCCGAGTTGCTTGTATAGTCTCCTGCGCTCTGAGGTGCGAATCCATATCTAGCGTTGCCGGGTAGGTCTGAATGCGGCCCTTGATAGTGCTTGTTACGGCGTATCTTCTCGGTTCAATTCCGTTCGGATATCTCATAGTTCGCGCGAGTAAGGGCATCGATGTGCGAGATATAGGCTCCGGGGGCACGGGAGCAACCAATGTGACGCGCCGCGCCGGAAAGGGTGCCGGACTTCTCACTCTGCTTCTGGATACCGCAAAAGGAGGTGCTGCGGTTTGGTTGGCGCGATTGGCGCTGGCTTCGGAATCAGAGGCGGCATGGTGGATGGCGGCGGCTGCGGTGCTTGTTCTTGCCGGTCACATCTTTCCGGTCTGGCTGAAGTTTCGTGGCGGGAAGGGAGTTGCCACCGGACTGGGCGTCTTCCTTGTATTGGCGCCGATTGCCGTCATCGGGGCCGCGTCCGTTTTCTTATTGATAGTGGGGCTCACTCGTTTCGTGTCATTGGCATCAATTGGGGCGGTGCTCTCGTTACCTTTGATTATCTTGCTCCAGCATATCTTTGCAGGTCCGGTTGAGAATCTTGGCCAACTGATCATCATTGCCGTGGCGGGTGCTTCACTGATCATCTTTGCGCATCGTGGAAATATTGGTCGCCTCGTTAGGGGAACCGAACCCAGATTCGGAACAGGACTTTAAGTTGACGAGGACAGCGATCATGCCGCTGTTGAAACCATGAAGTCTATCGCCGTTGTCGGAGCGGGAAGTTGGGGAACGGCGCTCGCAATCGTGGCGGGACGTTCGGGGCACGAGGTGCGCTTGTGGTCACGTAATGAGGAGACTGTTGCATCGATCAATCAGGAGCGCTTTAACTGTTCCTATCTGAAGGAAGCGGAAGTGCCCGCTACTGTTCACGCAACAACAAACATCGGTGAAGCAGTAGCAGGAAAAGGAGTCGTGATTCTCGCTGCACCTTCTCATGCGTCTCGGCAGGTGCTCACCAGTCTGACCGGAGCACTTGAAGCGGACGCAATTGTGGTTAGCGCGACGAAAGGAATTGAGATTGATACTGGAAAACGTATGTCGGAAGTTGCCCGCGATGTATTGGGCGAAAGACGCTTCGTTTGCTTATCCGGTCCTTCCTTCGCAAAGGAGGTCGTTGAAAGACATCCGACGGCAATCGTTGCTGCGGGAAACGATCCGGAAGACTGCCGCACCATTCAATCTCTGTTGAGTTGCGACAGTCTTCGCATCTATACGAACAGTGATCTTGTTGGAGTTGAACTTGGAGGCTCTGTCAAGAATGTGATGGCCATTGCGGCGGGCATGGTAGCGGGCCTGGGATTCGGAAGTAACAGTGTGGCGGCCCTGATCACTCGCGGACTGGCCGAGATGACTCGTCTGGCAGTGCGTCAGGGCTCACGAGTTGAGACAATGATGGGTCTGGCCGGTCTGGGAGATCTTGTCCTGACCTGCACGGGAAATCTTTCACGCAACCGGTTCGTTGGTGAAGCGCTCGGTAAGGGCCAGACGTTATCGGTCATCACACAGCGGATGCGCGAAGTTGCTGAGGGCGTCAAGACAACGCGGGCAGTAAAGGGACTGGCGGCTCAAAGTGGTGTTGAAATGCCGATCACCACAGAGGTTTACCAGGTGCTTTACGAAAACAAGGCAGCCCTGGATGCGGCAGTGGAATTGATGAATAGGCCATTGCGCGGAGAATTCTAAGACAAGCTTTCTAACAATCCCATGGGCGCCACTAACAACGAGAAAGTCCTGGCCGCGAACAGATCCGCGTTTCACGAATACCACATTTCGGATCGGTATGAAGCGGGCATCGCCTTGAAGGGTACCGAAGTTAAAAGTGTAATGGGAGGACGTATCCAACTGAAGGAAGCGTACATTGCGGTTCGAGACGATGAAGCGTTTCTGTTTAATGCGCACATTTCGCCCTATGCTCATGGCAACAGAGAGAACCACGATCCGGTAAGAACCCGCAAGCTCCTTCTCCATCGCCGCGAGATAGCCCAACTGAATCAGGCTACAGTCAAGCAGGGGATGACCCTTGTACCAACGAAGGTCTACCTGAGGAATGGTCGAATTAAGGTGGAAGTTGGCGTGGCCAAAGGAAAGAAGATGTATGACAAGCGCGAAACTGAATTGCGAAGGACTGTGGACCGAGAGGCCCGCGCGCAACTTAAAGAGCGCCAGCGTTAGTCAGATTCGTTCGTTTAAGGAGATCAAGTGATCATGGAATTAGAAGGCAAGCCGGCTTTGAGCCAGATTGACGTACAGACCTTAGCAGTTGCCGTGTTCAAGGATGAGCAGGCAACGGAGGGGATTTTGAAAGAGCTGGATGATCTGAGCGGTGGCGTGGTCAGTTCAGTGATCGAGGCTGGTGAATTGAAGGGCAAGGAAGGTGAAACAGCTTATCTACATCTCACCGGAGAGAACCGCGGCTTTAGGCGCCTGCTTCTCATCGGAGTGGGTGAGCGCGCAGATTATCGTGCGGCGCAGGTTTCACAATTTGCCGGAACAGCCATTCGGTTTCTGAACAGCCGGCACGTTAAGACGATCGCTGTGGCGCCGCGGGCTGAAGATGACCCGGAAGAGGTTGCTTCTACTGTTGTACAGGGCGCGATTATCGGCCAATTCGAGCCTGACAAATATCGCACTATTGACAAGGAGCAAAAAGAGATTGACCGGCTCACTGTTTTGATCGAAGGCGCGGAAGAATCGGCCTTGCAAAGGGGAGTTGAGCGCGGACGGATCATCGGTGAAGCTGTGAATCTAACACGCGATCTTGCTAATGAGCCCGGAGGATACCTTACGCCAACGATTATGGCAGAAAGAGCGCGCGAAATAGCCACCAGGTTTAACCTCGAAATCGACGTGCTTGATGAGGAGCGAATGGAAGCGGAGGGGATGGGTTCACTGTTGAGTGTGGCGCGCGGTTCTGATGAGCCGGCTCAACTGATCGTCCTGAAGTACACGCCAAAGGAGAAAATTGGAAACGCCGAAGGCTTGCTCGCTCTTGTAGGGAAAGGAATCACGTTCGACTCGGGAGGGATTTCGCTCAAACCCGGCGAAAACATGGAGTTGATGAAGTACGACATGAGCGGGGGCGCGACCGTACTAGGCGTACTGCAAGCGCTGGCGCAGTTGCAACTCCCGGTACCAGTGCTCGGGGTCGTTCCGTGTGCTGAAAATCTTCCGTCAGGGAAAGCTACCAAGCCAGGAGATGTGGTGCGAGCTATGACGGGTAAAACGATAGAAGTGATCAATACGGACGCGGAAGGCCGGTTGATATTGGCAGATGCCATTGCTTACGCCAGGAAGTTAGGGGCTACCAGAGTCGTTGACCTGGCAACTTTGACGGGCGCGGTAACAATCGCGCTGGGGGATGTCAACGTTGCGGTCCTGGGCACGGATCAGGAACTGATTGATGATGTGATTAATTCCGGTAAGGAAGTGGGAGAGAAGTTCTGGCAGTTACCGCTCGATAAGGAATACACGAAACAGATCAAATCCGACATTGCGGATATAAAAAATGTTGGTGGTCGCAAAGCCGGCACGATCACTGCTGCCGCTTTTCTTAAGGAGTTTGCCGAGGGCCTATCATGGGCTCATCTGGATATTGCCGGAACTGCCTGGGGGGATGAGGCCAAGCCGTATCGATCAAAGGGACCGACTGGAATCGCCGTGAGGACTTTGATCAACATGGTGATCCGAGAAGGTAGCGGCGCACAATCGGGTGCTTAAGCGACGAGGGAACGAACGTTCGAGCGAGAAGTTAGACATCATTGTGCTCAATAGTAGACATTGGCTGTAGTCGCGAGTGCACACTAACGCAGAGTTAAGAGTGTAGGATGGCTGAATTGCTCGCGGTTTTGGTTGTGTGCATTTGGCACGCCAGTTGACTGGTCAATTGGCGAGCCAGAGGGCGCGGCCATTAACTTCACACTAAAACGTCCTTACCCCCCCTCGGCAGGCCGCTCGAGGATTGACGAGCCGCCCCTTTGGCGCCCCCAACTAATTCTCCAACTCTCCTTAGCGCTTTTTCCTTAAACGTCCTCTCTGATCTG
>DATKDA010000195.1:0-18629 GCA_035512935.1 Pyrinomonadaceae bacterium
GCATTCTCCGTTTGCAGGAGCTGTTCGGCGCTGTCTGTAATTGTAACTGTTTCAGCAAGGCCGGTGGGGCTGAGAACAATATCAAATCCCTGGACTGATTCCGCACGAACTGTAATGTTCATTGTCGCGGGCTCAAACCCAGTCTTCTCAGCTTGCAGTGTGTATTCGCCAGGGGCCAGGGAAGAGAAACGATAGAACCCCTCGCCACTGGCGGTAGTTTGTCGCGTCTGATTGGTGCCGCGGTTAATCAGTGTGACCGCAGCTTCGGGAACAAGGGCGCCGGTTGAATCCTTAACCGAGCCCTGTACGCCAGCATTGAACTGCGCGTTCACGGTGGTGGTTAAAAGGAGTAAGAAAGATCCACACAAAACGGCGCGCAGTGAAGAAGAAATCATGCGATACATCGCTCACCTCCGTAGAATTCACAGCTATTTGTCCGACTTTTTGTACTTTGTTGTAGGGACGCGCAAAAGATTAATACTACTTCTCAACTTTGGTCAAGGAAAATCTTCGTCCGAAGTTTCGCACGCTCAGTCAAAAATCCTTACGTCTCATAGTTTTGCAGGCTCTTAACCTTTAAAAATTTCGGGGTATTGGGGAAAGACCAAATTGGGCTTTTGTCGGGACCTCGAACAAACTACGGGACTATTTGGGGATTATGAAATTGAAAAAGATGCAAACTTGTTAGCCAAAACAAGGCTGAGGGCGCCCATCAATGTTGGCTGTGGTCCAAGTGTCGAAGCAATAATACGGGACGATGGGAGGCCGCGGCAAATACTGGCCTCTGCGGCTGCCGCGAGATCTTCTGAAAAAACTTCCCAAGCGCGCACGATGGGACCACCGACGATGACTGCCTCAGGCGCCAATCCCTGAATGAGATTCGCGATTCCGATTCCTAAATAGCGTCCAGTTTCCTGAAGGGCTGAACGTGCCGCTTCATCTCCCCCTAAAGCGAGATCAACCAGCGTATTGATCGAGATACTTCCTTCACCATTCGTTTTGTTGGCGAACTGCCGGTAACGCGCGAGGGCGGCCCGTTCAGAAGCAAATGCTTCCCAGCAGTCTCGCCTCCCTGATGCGCAGGGCACAGGCGCTCCGCGACCAATAGTCATGTGGCCAAACTCTCCTGCCGATCCGTCTTCACCCCGATAGACCTGGCCATCGAAGACTACGCCTGTTCCCAGTCCTTCCTCGACCAGCACGATGATGAAGTCACGCACCGCCCGAATCTCCGGACGACCAAACCAAAGTTCTGCTAGCGCTGCGGCGTTAGCGTCATTGTCGATTCTTACGGGTAATCCGGTTGCAAATCCCAGGTCTTCCTTAATGGGGAAGTCACGCCACCTGAAATGTGGGATATAGAGGTCACCAGTCTTTGGATTGACCAGTCCCGGCAGGCTCACACCAATCCCCTCGATTGTGAGACTGTGTTTTTTAGCCAGTTCATGCGCGCGCTCAGCAATCTCCTTGACCGTTTGACTGGCGTTTGAGTAGGTTTCAAACTCCTGTTGCTCCAACACGCGGCCGGCGAGATCGCTGGTGGCTAAAAGGGTGCGCGTAGTTCCGAGATCTACTCCGATTGCGACCGCATCGGCCGTGCGCAACGAAAGCAAGCTGGGAGGTCTGCCGCCAGTAGACTCACCGGAGCTCTCTTCGATTAGCCCATCAGCCTTGAGTTCCTCGACGATCAGAGAGACAGTAGAGCGCTGAAGAGCAGTCTCGCGCGCAATCTCAGCGCGCGAAAGCGGTCCTCTCTCACGAACATAATTCAACACGATTTGACGGTTGATATCACGAATCGTGTTCGACCGCGCAACACTCGTCCTCTTCAGGTCTATTCGTCGCACGTTGTTAGTCCCAACTGACAGAGAATCTGAGATTCAGATCGTCGAACGTGGGCCCCATGACTGTTTTGCCTGATATTAAGTAGTACAGGTATGCTTTGCAGTCAATAGAATTCCTGCTGGCCGAACTCTCCACCTCTCGGACCCGCGCAAGAAAAAGACGTCAACATTTGCTTCAGGCATCAGTCTTCTGCATAATCTCGCCCTTGCAAGAATAAAAAAGGGTTGCTCGCTTGAACTACAGAGATGTAGTAGGGTGAGGGCTTTACGGTTAGACTCGCCTCTTTCTTTCCGGGATCGCGGTCCCTTAACCAAGCCGATTCGAACAGTATGCCCAGGCTGCTTTCCATTCTTGTTTGGTTGGTCTTTCCCTCCGGCGCTTTGTTTGCTCAGACAACGAACCAGCAGGCCCCGGGAGCTCCCGGGATAGATGCCCATTGGCCCACCGCCGCGAAGAATGGATTCGGCACTGCTAACACCACGGCTTCCAGGATCTGGTTTACGCTGGCTGGTGGCGTCCTAACCGAGGTTTTTTACCCAACCCTCGACATGCCGAACGTTCAGCAGTTGCAGTTCATCGTCGTCAGCGAGAACGGCGTCGAGACGGAGAGCGAACACATGGACCACCGGCTCGAGGTGCTTAATCCGCGGGCTTTGTCATTTCGTCAAGTCAACACGTCACGCAATGGCGACTACACCATCAGTAAGAACTACACGGTTGATCCCGCCCGCGCAACCCTGCTCATCAAGGTCACGTTTTCCAGTCGCAACAGTATATCTTGCCGTCTCTATCTTTATTATGATCCCTCGCTAAATAACAGCGGCCGACATGATACAGCCTGGTCTGATCGTCGCGTGCTCTTTGCTGTGGACGGGGACAAAGCGTCGGCGTTGGTCGCGAGCACGGGATTAGAGGACGCTACAAATGGCTTTCTTGGCATTAACGACGGTTTGACGCAGCTCAAGCAAAGCGGTGAGATCGTCAATCAGTATCCAAAGGCGATGGCCGGAAACGTGGTCCAGGTCGCCCGCATTCGCGAGCCACGGGCATTCACGATCGCATTGAGCTTTGGGAAGAGCGCCGGTGAAGCCCTGGGTCTGGCGCAATCCTCGCTGGCTGCCGGCTTTGTTGACGTGCAGCGTGATTATGAGTCTGGGTGGGATTCCTATCTCGGATCGCTTGAGCAGGTTGAGCCGAAGTATCAAGAACAGTTCAACATGGCGGCCATGGTGCTGAAGGCACTCGAAGACAAAACCTATCGCGGCGCTATGAGTGCTTCGCCGTCGACGCCATGGGGAGGTGGGCCAAACGCAAACGAGGCGACCGTAAGCGGCTATCATGCAGTCTGGCCGCGCGATTTATATCAGGTTGCCACTGCCTTTCTGGCGATGGGCGATCGGGCTTCCGCCAATCGCGCGCTTGACTATCTCTTCCGTGTGCAGCAACGCTCCGACGGCAGTTTTCCGCAAAACTCATGGGTTGATGGTCGGACAATCGGGCATGGGCTTCAGATGGACCAGGTCGCATTCCCGATCCTCCTGGCTCAGCAGTTGGGCCGGCGCAATAGGTTAACCTGGCAGAAACACATCAAACCCGCGGCGGACTTTATCGTTGGCCATGGACCAGCCACCGAACAGGAGCGTTGGGAGGAGGAATCGGGCTTTTCCCCGGCTTCGATTGCGGCACAGATAGCCGCCCTGGTTTGCGCCGCAAACATCGCGGAACAAAATGGAGACCGGATTTCTGCCCGTTTATACCTGCATAAAGCGGATGAATGGGAGCAGAACGTCGAGCGCTGGACCGTGACCGCTTCTGGCCCGCATGATAGAGAGAAGTACTATCTGCGTATTACAGCAACGGGTGATCCGGAGGCTGGAAGCAAGATTGAAATCAACAGCGGTGGGGGGACTTACGACGAGCGCGAGCTTGTGGATGCCGGGTTTCTCGAGTTGGTGAGACTCGGAATCAGATCTCCGCATGACATCTTAATCGGAAACTCTCTGAAGATTGTCGATAAGTTGATTAAGATAGAGACTCCGAACGGACCGGCCTGGTATCGATATAATCACGACGCCTATGGCGAACGGCCCGACGGTGGTCCCTACGATGGGCAAAACGGCGCCGGCCGGCTCTGGGTACTACTTACCGGTGAACGTGGGCAATACGAGTTAGCACGCGGCAACCGCGAACTTGCACAGAAATATCTGGATGCGATGATGGCATTCGCGAATGATGGGCTGATGCTTCCCGAACAGGTCTGGGATAAGGAGGCTAGTCCGCGTCCAGAGTTGAGATTTGGGCGGGGTACAGGATCGGCTACTCCGCTTGCATGGTCTATGGCGCAGTTCATCAGGCTTGCAATTAACCTGCAAAAGGGACGTAATACCGAGACGCCAAAGGTCGTGGTCGCACGCTACATCAAGAGACAAAAGTGATGATCGGATCGAAAGGATCGAAAGGTAGGAACAAGAATACTGAGTCATCCCTAGTCTTTGCGGCAGATCTGGGCGGAACGCACCTTCGGGCTGCTACTGTCGATTGCGAGGGAAGGATTCACTGTCGCTTGAAGCAGCCCACACCACAGGCGGAAAAGCCGGACGATATCGTTCACGCGCTGGTCGAGGCAGCCCTCGAGTGCCAGCGTCAAAGCGGGGCCCCAGACGGAGCCATTCGTGCACTATCGGTTGTGGTTCCGGGGACTGTGAATACCGCCGAAGGTGTCGTGATCAAAGCGCCAAATGTTCCTTCTCTTGATGGCTTTCGTCTGGCGGCCGCGCTAAAGAGCGAGCTCGCGTGGCCGACATATCTCGAGAATGATGCAAACGCCGCAGCGCTTGGTGAGATGTGGCGTGGCGCGGCGCGCGGCTGCCGGACGATTATCTGCGTGACACTGGGCACTGGGGTCGGTGGGGGAATCATTCTCGATGGAAAGTTGTGGCGTGGTGTGGATGGTTCAGCCGCAGAGGTGGGCCACATTGGCGTCGATCCATTCGCGGGTGTTCCCTGCACTTGCGGTAGCCGCGGTTGTCTCGAGGTATATGCGTCGGCGACGGCGATAGTTCGCATGACAAGGGAAGCTCGACCCCGTTATCCCCATTCTTTGCTGCACACGAGCGAAGATCTTTCATCGGTCAAGATCTATGAAGCGGGTATGAAAGGTGATGAGCTTGCTCTCGAGGTGTTCCGGCGCATGGGAGTTTACCTGGGCATTGGCCTGGCAACGCTGATTAATGTGCTTAACCCGGAAATGATCGTGATCGGCGGTGGTCTCGCAAACGGGTGGGAGCTGTTTCAAAAACATATGCAGCAGCAGGTGATCGAGCGCGCATTTCCGCTGCCTGCCAGACGAGTAAGAATCGTGCAGGCCGAATGTGGCGACGACGCAGGTTTGCTGGGCGCAGCGCGACTGGCTTTCACAGCCTGATTTAATCCCTTCTAACTAAGGTTCGGGAATTCTTAAGATGAAAAGATTTGTGGTAATTGTTACATGCCTCCTTGCTTGCGTGACCGCAATCGCGGCGCAGAACATTACCGAACTCGAGAAGATTGGACCGGTTGTCAGCCTTACCAGAGCGGAGAATGGCGTGACTTTCAACTGTAAGGAGAATTCACAGGTTCAGATAACCGTGCTTGCTCCAGACCTCGTGCGCGTTCGAGCGTCATTCGCGCAGCCGATCCCCGCAAAAGATCACTCGTGGGCGATTGCGAAATCAACCTGGGAACCCGTCCGCTGGAACCTTACGGAAACACCCAACGCGGTAACAATTACAACGACAGAGGTCGAGATCGTTGTTGGTCGTTCACCATTATTGATCGAATTTCGCGACCCGAAGACCCGCGCCGTGATCAATGCCGACGAGCAACCGATGGCCTACGACGCCAAAGGTTTACTGAAGGGGATAATGTTTGATCCGGAAGCTGGGAAGTTCGTAGCCGTCGCCAAGAAGCTGGGTTTCAGCGAACATTTTTACGGGCTGGGAGAAAAAGCCGCACGATTGGATAAGCGACGCGGCTCGTTTGTTAACTGGAACTCTGACACGCCTGGTTACAAAGAAGGCACCGATCCAATTTATCAGACGGTCCCTTTTTATATTGGTCTCCAGAACGGAGCGGCCTACGGAATCTTTTTTGACAACAGTTATCGCAGCTACTTCGATTTTGGAAAATCATCACAACAACGCATTTGGTTTGGCGCCGAAGGCGGTGAACTCGACTACTACTTTTTTCAAGGGCCCGCCATTGCCAAGATTCTTGGGCGCTATGCAGACCTGACGGGTCGCATGCCATTGCCACCCCTTTGGGCACTCGGACATCAGCAAAGTCGTTGGAGTTACTATCCCGAAGCAATGGTCGAGGAGGTGGTGCGGGAATACCGCAGGCGCGATCTTCCGCTGGATGTTATCCATCTGGATATCGATTACATGAGTGGCTACAGGTCTTTTACCTGGGACCCTCGACGCTTTCCCGATCCGAAGGGTCTAAGCGACCGGCTGGGAAAACAGGGAGTGAAGGTGGTCACGATTGTGGATCCAGGAATCAAGTATCAGCCGTCCGCACCGACGGCAGGGCGTATTACATCGACGAGACCGGAACTCGAGCCGCAGGAGCAACGCTACTACGTATTTGACCAGGGACAGGAGCGCAACTTTTTTCAGAGACGGAAGAATGGCGACCTGTTTATTCCGCGCGTATGGCCGGGCGATAGTGTGTTTGTTGATTACACGCTGCCAGAGGCGCGACGCTGGTGGGGCGATCTTCACCGCGCTTATACGGACCATGGTGTCGCCGGCATCTGGACTGATATGAACGAGCCGGCTGATTTTGTTGACCAGACCGGGAAGAACCAGATTGATGTGGTGAGTTATGACGAAGGCGCGAAGTCGACCCATGCCAAGAACCGTAATGTCTTTGCCTTGTTGATGGCGCGGGCTACCTATGAAGGCCTGGAAAGACTGCAGCCCGATCAGCGCCCGTATGTAATCACTCGGGCCGCCTATGCCGGCATCCAGCGTTATTCGACCATGTGGACCGGAGACACCAATAGCACCTGGGATGCGCTCGCGTTGAGTATTCCAATGTTTCAGTCCCTGGGGCTTTCCGGTCAACCCTTTGTGGGCGCCGATGTTGGCGGTTTCATGGGGCGCGGGAGCGGCGAGTTGCTGGTGCGTTCTTATCAGGTCAGTTTTCTGGCGCCCTTTTGCCGAAACCATAAAGTGATCGACGGCTACGATCAGGAGCCCTGGCGGTTTGGAAGTTATTACGAAGAGATCATTCGCAAGTATCTCAAGCTGCGTTATGAGTTGATGCCGTTTCTTTATACAACTTTGGAGGAGGCGCACCAGACGGGCGTCCCTCTGTTCCGGCCGCTGGTTCTCAATTACCAGGATGATTCGAACACTGTGAATCTGGACGACCAGTTCATGATTGGTACCGATCTGCTTGTTGCTCCGATCGTCACTTCCGGCGCCACCGAGCGTTTAGTCTATCTGCCGAAAGGCGACTGGTATGACTATTGGACAAATAAGAAGCATACGGGCGGAACTATGATTCGAGTTGCGGCTGCGCTCGACACGGTGCCTATGTTCGTGCGCGCGGGGGCGATCATTCCCACGGCGCCCACAATGAACTACATTGGGGAAAGGGCCTGGGATCCGATTACTTTTGCTATCTATCCGAATGATCGTGGCTCAGCGGAGACCACGCTATACGAAGATGACGGCGCCTCCCCGGCTTACAAAAAGGGAGCTTTTCGCCGCACTCGAGTGGCGGTGTCTCGGAGCGGGGTGGGTTTTGCGGTGACCGCGAATGTTGAAGAGGGGGTTTACAATCCCGGTGAGCGAAAACTTACATTCGAGATAAAGTCTGAGCGACCACCCCGACGCACAGTAACGGTACCTGATGAGGGTAAAGCGATCCGAGCCCAGATTCGCTAAAAGACAAGCGAAGCTGAATGTAATTCCAGTATGCGTTAAAATTTCCTGATGGTCGCATTAATAATTCACGGTCACTTTTATCAACCACCAAGAGAGAATCCCTGGACGGGCGAGGTAGAGCGAGAGGTTGGCGCCGACCCATACCACGATTGGAACGAACGCATTCATGCGGAGTGCTATGGACCAAATGCATTTGCGCACTTGATTGGCCCGGACGGTACAATCGAGCGGACCCTCAATAACTACGAGAACATCAGTTTCAATTTTGGGCCGACGCTATTGTCGTGGCTGGAACGACATCACCCAAAAACTTACCAGCGAATCCTTCAGGCTGACCGAAACAGCATCCTTCAGCGCGGGGGGCATGGAAATGCCATCGCTCAGGCGTACGGTCATGCAATTCTGCCATTGTCTAACGAGCGGGATCGCCTGACTCAAGTGTTGTGGGGGCTCGCTGATTTTCGTTATCGTTTTGGACGTGAACCGGAATCGCTCTGGTTGCCGGAAACCGCCTGTGACGAACCCACGCTCGAGTTATTGATCGAGCAGGGCCTGCGCTTTGTGATTCTGGCGCCCGGTCAGGCTGAACGTTACCGGCAGCCTGGTTCAGATGAGTGGCATTCCGTGGCCAATGGTGACATTGACACCACCAGGCCTTATCGCTATCCGCATCGAGACGGCTCGGGAAGGGAGATTGCTGTCTTCTTTTACGATGGACCGCTTGCCCGGGCGATTGCTTTCGAGCAGGCCCTTACTTCAAGCCGGCATCTGGTCGATCTTTTTAAACAGGCAGCCGCGCGTGGCCCGCTGGTGAATGTGGCCACGGATGGCGAAACCTACGGACATCACTTCAAATTCGGCGACCTGTGCCTTGCTCACGCGCTGGAAATTGAGGCTCGGTCGGAGGGATTCTGGATCACCAATTATGGCGAGTTTCTCGATCGACACCCGGCAGAGTTCGAGGTTGAAATCAAGAAAGGTGGTTCGTCATGGAGTTGTGCCCATGGTCTCGGGCGGTGGTCTCGCGATTGCGGCTGTCATACCGGGGGGGAGCCCGGATGGAATCAGCAGTGGCGCGCTCCCTTGAGTGCCGCATTGGAATTTCTTCGTGACGAAGTTGCAATCCATTTCGATAGAATTGGTGGTGAACTGTTTGTAGATCCCTGGGCGGCACGCAACGCATACATAGAGTTAATTCTCGACCGCGGCCGTTCGCGTTTCGAATTTCTCGAGCGCTACGCCAAGCATCCTTTAGAGCCCGCCGATCAGGTGCGAGCCCTGACGCTGCTCGAAATTCAGCGCCACTCGCTACTGATGTTTACTAGTTGTGGGTGGTTCTTTTCAGAGCTCTCAGGAATCGAAACGGTTCAGATTATGAAATACGCTGCACGTGTAATCGAACTAACGGACGAACTGGGCCTGCCATCGTCGCGAGCGCGCTTCCTGGGGCTCATGTCCGAAGCAAAAAGTAATCTCATCGAGAAGGGAACGGGAGCAGATATTTATCAGCTTTACGCCGAAGCGGCGGCCAACGGGGCGCCAAATCCGAGATGGCCGGAAGCGAAAATTTTATGAGTAAGAAACCGGAGCACCGAAAAGCGCAGGGAATGGCGGCAGCGCGCGCTGCGGCCAAAGCAACCGATCAACCGCGCTCCGACCAGGATTCCGGACCCGTCCTCGAGCAGCAGGAACTCGACAGTTTTCTTGCCCTCAAACATCGCGATCCGCATCGTATTCTCGGCGCTCATCCGTATGAGGGCGGTGTGCTCTTTCGGGCTTTTCGCCCGGATGCCGAAAAAGTGGAATTGCTTATCGGCAGAAAGAAACCCGTTGCTTTGACGAGAATTCATCCCTCCGGTCTGTTTGAAGCTCAGATCCCTAACCTGAAGGCGATCCCAACCTATCGCCTCCGCGTCTCCTACGCCAAAGGAGTGGTGGCGACTTTTCGCGATCCCTATTCGTTTCTTCCAACTTTGGGTGAGCTTGATCTTCATCTCTTTGGCGAAGGACGGCACGAAGAGATCTATCAGGTCCTGGGTGCGCACGTGCGAAAGGTCAACCGCGTACCGGGCGTTGCTTTTGCAGTCTGGGCGCCTCAAGCCGAGGGCGTAAGCGTTGTCGGCGACTTTAACGGTTGGGACGGCAGGTTGCACCAAATGCGGATGCTTGGCAGTTCGGGTGTTTGGGAGCTTCTCATTCCGGAGCTCGAACCGGGCACACTCTATAAATACGAAATCCGGGCGGGTGACTGGCTGCCGTTTCTGAAGACCGATCCTTACGCGACGTTCACAGAGGTGCCGCCTGCTACCTCCGCAGTGGTTTACCAATCAACTTACAAATTCAAGGATCAGGAATGGTTGAAGGCACGGGCCGCCCGGGAGCATCACCGGCAACCACTCTCGATCTATGAAGTGCATTTAGGTTCGTGGCGGCGAGTGCTTGAAGATGACAACAGGCCTTTTCAATACCGGGAACTGGCGCCGGTGTTAGCGGACTACGTGAGCAAGATGGGCTTTACGCACGTTGAGTTTCTGCCGTTGAAGGAACACCCGTATGGTCCATCATGGGGCTATCAGGTCAGTAATTACTTTGCACCGTCGGCCCGTTACGGTACGCCCGACGACTTTCGTTATCTCGTCGACGTTCTGCACCAACGTGGCATAGGCGTCATCATGGACTGGGTTCCGGCGCATTTCCCGAAAGACGCGTTTGCTCTTGGGCGTTTCGATGGATCGGCACTGTACGAGCATCTCGATCCACGCAAGGGCGAACATCCTGATTGGGGCACTTACATATTCAACTATGGTCGCAACGAGGTGCGAAACTTCCTTCTAGGGAATGCTCTCTATTGGCTTAAAGAGTTTCATATTGACGGCCTTAGGGTCGATGCAGTCGCCTCGATGCTTTATCTCGACTACAGTCGCAAGGAAGGCGAGTGGGTGCCAAATGAGTTTGGGGGGCGCGACAACCTCGAAGCAATTTCGCTCCTTAAAGCGCTGAATGAAGTTACGCATCGCGTGTGTCCAGGGGCGATGATGATCGCGGAAGAGTCGACTTCATGGCCGCAGGTCAGCCATCCGGTCTATTCCGGGGGGTTGGGTTTTGACTTCAAGTGGAATATGGGTTGGATGCACGACACGCTCAAGTACTTTCAACTGGATCCGGTTTATCGCTCTCATCATCATCATAGCGCGTTGACATTCGGTTTTCTTTACGCCTGGAGCGAGAATTTCATCCTACCCTTTTCGCACGACGAAGTGGTCCACCTCAAAGGTGCTCTGTTGAATAAGATGCCGGGCGACAACTGGCAAAAGTTTGCGAACCTGCGCGCGCTGTACGGTTACATGTGGGCCCATCCCGGAAAGAAACTGCTGTTTATGGGAGGCGAGTTTGGGCAATGGCGCGAATGGACCGAGACCGAGAGTCTGGACTGGCATCTGGTGGAACAGCCGTACCATAGGGGCATCCACGGGTTGATTCGCGATTTGAACCTGATCTATGCGACCAACAATGCTCTCTGGGAGGTGGATGGTGAACCGGCCGGCTTTCAATGGATTGATGCGGACAATACGCAGGAGAACATTGTCTCCTTTATTCGCCGCTCTCCGGACACGGGTAAGGAACTGGTTTGTGTAGGTAACTTTTCGCCCGTAGTTCGTGAAAACCATCGCCTCGGTCTACCGCGTCCAGGGGAATACCGGATGCTTCTGAACACTGACAACGAAGTCTATGATGGCGGCCACGTCGGTATGGTGGATTCAATCACAGCCGAGCAACATCCTTGTCATGGTCAGGAGTATTCCGCGTCGATCACACTCCCGCCACTTGCCACCATCTGGTTTGAGGCCCCAGTGGGATAAACTTCAGTTTGTCGTTTGCAGCTCAGGTAATCTTTTATCGAGCGGACCCGCACTGGACCAGATAACCTTTCGAGCCCTTCCGTTTGTTTGCGGGCACGTGTATTTTGGCGCCATGACAGATTGGTCAAGCATTAGAAAACTATTCCCAGTCACTGAGCAGGTGGCCTACTTGAACACCGCCGCAGCCGGGCCCCTTTCGCGTCCTGTTGCCGCAGCCGCGACCAACTACTACGACCTGATGAGTGCGGACGGGGACATTCATTGGGATGATTGGCTCAGGCAACGCGAGGCGATTCGGGAGCGAGTTGCCCGATTTATCAATGCCGAACCGGAAGAGATTGGGCTCACTACCAACACCTCGTCAGGGATGAACGTAATTATCGATGCGCTCGAGCGGCGTGGAGAAGTCATCTCGTGCAACCTCGAGTTTCCCGTCTCCACTATTCCCTGGATGCATCGCCGTATCCCTGTTCATCTGGTTAAAGCGAGGGCTGGCGTAATCGAGCCTGTCGATATCCGCAAAGCGATGACTGCAAACACGGGGATCATCTCGCTAAGCCATGTGCAGTTCTCGAACGGCTTTCGCATGGATTTCGACGACCTGGTCGATAACAAGGGCAATCATGCGTTGGTGGTAAATGCGAGCCAATCCGCCGGCGTCTTCGAGCTTGATGTTAAGCGAATGAAGGTCGACGCCCTTTGTGCCACTGGTCACAAATGGATGCTCTCCGGTTACGGTTCGGGATTTGTCTACCTTAGTCGCGAACTCCTGGAGGCCAGCCATGCGCGTTCGATTGGCTGGCTTAGTGTGCAAGAGCCTTATGCGATGCGTAATGATGAGATTCACCTGCGCAAAGACGCGGCGGCCCGGGCAGAGCTTGGTTGTCCTCACTTCGCGGGCATATTTGCTCTTGGCGCTTCCGTCGATCTATTTGAGACGATTGGTATCAGCAATATTGAGAGGCGTGCCCTCTCGCTGAACCAGACGTTGACTGAGAGACTGACGGCGGAGGGCTGGAAGCTGCTTTCACCCTCGCACACTGAGGGCATGCGTTCCGCTGAAACTTTGGTAGAAGTTCAGGAGCCTGCTCGAGTTGTTGCAAACCTTGCGCGCGCCGGAGTGATAGTCACGGAAAAGCCTGAGGGCATTCGCGTCGCCACAAATTTCTTTAATAACGAAGATGATATTGAGAGAGTGGTGGAAGCCTTGAGAAGTGAGCAGTGAGAGTAAGCAGTAAGCAGTACCGCTCACTGCTCACCGCTCACTGCTCACCGCTTACTGCTCACTTCTTAGTGCTCACCGCCTTCGGCCTTCTGCGGACCGGCTTTGGCTTTTTACTCTGCGTCTCCACGCCATCCGAACCAAAATGCTTACGAGCAAGACGAATAAATGTCTGCAAGATTGGTGACTCGTACCCCCCACTGAGTCGCGCGATGCCGAGTTGCCAGTTGATCTCGGCGCCTTCGATCCACCAGCGCACCAGCCGTCCCTTTTCTACTTCTTCGCGTATGGACTGCAATGGCACTATGCCAACACCCATATCTTCTTCGACCATCCGTTTGATCGCTGCCTGCCGGCTTAACTCCATGGAAACAGCAATGCTGACGCCCGCTTGAGCAAAAAACTGGTCGATCAGCCGTCTGGTATTACCGCCTCGCTCACCCAGAATCAGTTTCTCGCCCGCCAATGTATAGGCGCTGACGGTACGTTGCTTTGCAAGTCGGTGGCGCGGTGAGGCGATGGCTACCAATTGGTCCTCGTTGAGTCGCTCGGTCTGAATGCCACGTGCCTCAACCGGAAGGGATACGAAGGCAAGATCCAATTCCCCGGCAAGGATCTGTTCGACCAGGGCTTCGCTGGTGCCCGAATTGACCGCGATGTCGGCACGTGGATGTTGCTTTCTCAGGTCGCGCAAAAGAAGCGGCAATGGTTCAGTGGTTACCATCGCCGAAGCGCTACCGATTCGCAATCGTCCGCGTTCGGCTCCCGCCAGTTCCGCAATCTCATCCAGAGCCGCATCGTGCTCTCGCAGGATATGCCGGGCCCGATGGAGCAGTTTTTCGCCCGCTTCGGTGAGAATCACGCGTCTGGGCGCCCTTACGAACAATCGCGCGCTAACTTCAGTCTCGATCTGCCTGATCTGCATGCTAATCGCGGCCTGCGTTACATGAACCCGCAAAGCGCCGGCAGTAAACGTGCCTGACTCGGCGATCGCCACAAACGCCCTTAATTGTCTGATCTCCATGGTTGATTAACTCCGGGACTATCAAGCTGCATTATCGGAATAATAAAATCTTTTAGTTTCCATTATAAGTCAAGCCTCCCTAGAATGGCGCGCACGGTTAGTCGTTGCGGCTTTTTACTCCAAAGCCGGGACCACCCCATATATGGGAATCACAGACCGCAGATCCGCTGAAGTTCGCGCTGCCCCTCAAGTCGGGCCGTGGGAGGTCGTCGTTGGGGTCGACGGGGGCGGAAGCAATACCACTGCGGTGGTCATGGATGTCGAGCGGCGGGTTATTGGTGAAGGAACCGCCGGGCCGTCAAATCCATTGCGAATTGGAGTAGCGAGCGCTGCCGCGGCAGTCCGAGAGGCCGTCGACAAAGCGTGTGAGGTGGCCCAGGTAAGGCGCGCCGATGTGCGAGTGGCTAAGATTGGTCTGGCGGGAGCGCGACGCAAAGAGCTGCGAGCGCGCATGCGTGATGCGCTGAACATGCTTGGGGTTGGTGAGATCGATGTGGTCACTGACGCAGAGATCGCTCTACATGGCGCCACTGACGGCAAACCCGGATTGGTGGTAATCGCCGGGACGGGTTCGGTCTGTTGTGGCGTGAACGCAAAAGGCAAACGAAAGTGCGCCGGCGGTTGGGGACCGGTTGCCGGAGATGAAGGTGGGGGCGCCTGGCTCGCGCGCCGGGCTTTGCGGGCCATTGCGCATGCCTCAGATGGTCGCGGGCCGCAAACTTTGCTTGTCCAGGCAGCATGCTCATACTTTCACGTCAGTACGGCCGATGACTTGTCGACGGCAATTTACGCACCGACAATGACCAACGAGCGGATCGCAGGCTTTGGTAAGCACGTAATCGAAGCTGCAACCCAGCAGGACGAGGTGGCTATTCAGATTTTGGCAGATGGCGGCCTTGAGTTGGGACTTGCCGCAGTTGCGGTGATTCACAGCTTGAAACTTGAAAAGGAACACTTTCAGGTCGCATACGTTGGCGGCGTGTTTGCTTCCGGAGGCGAACTGATTCTTCGTCCGATGCGAGAACAGATTCAACAGGTGGCCCCTGCCGCCTTCCTGGCGCCGCCGCGTTTTGCACCGGCCGTAGCGGCCGCTCGCATGGCTCGCGAATACCTGGACCAGGTTGCCGTCGCCGTTTAGTGACCTACAGCAGATGAATCCTGAAAACTTCGCAGCGCTTCCCGTCACGGAACAGGAAAATCCCCGCACTTCTAACTTGAGCTCGCTTAACCCTGCCGCCATCGTGCGCCTCATGAACGAGGAGGACACGCTTGTCGCGCCCGCCGTCGGCCTGATCCTGCCGGACATTGCTACCGCGGTCGAACGGATTGTCGAGCGATTACGCACGGGGGGGCGGCTCTTCTACATCGGTACCGGCACTTCGGGCCGGCTGGGAGTACTCGACGCTTCTGAGTGTCCACCTACCTTTGGAGTTTCTCCGGACCTTGTCCAAGCAGTGATTGCTGGTGGCTACGAAGCATGTCATCGAGCTGTAGAAGCCTCAGAGGATGATTCCGCGGCCGGGGCCAGGGATCTCACAGCCCGTGGTTTCACTGGAGGCGACGCCCTTGTTGGGATCGCAGCATCCGGCAGAACGCCCTATACTAGCGGAGCGCTCTCCTTCGCACGTTCAATCGGCGCATTTACTGCGGCGATTACTTGTGCTCCCGGTTCTGAAATTACTCGTGTTGCCGAAGTCAGCCTGGCGCCCGTAGTGGGCCCGGAAGTGCTTACTGGATCGACGCGGCTTAAAGCGGGGACGGCCCAAAAGATGATTTTGAACATGTTATCCACCGCGACCCTGGTGCAACTGGGTTATGTGAGCGGCAATCGAATGTCTAATCTGCAAACGGGGAATGCAAAATTGCAGGCAAGGGCGATTCGTATCCTGAGCACAGAAACTGGAATGGACCACGCGGAAGCCGCCGCAACACTCGAGCGCGCCGGTCGCGATCTTCGCATTGCCCTGGTCTCAAACAAGACCGGGTGTGACCCGGACCAGGCGCGGCATGCTCTGGAAAGCGTGCACTGGGCCGTTGAACCGGCAATCGCAAAGATTAGCGCCGAAAGTCCGGGACAAGACTGAACGTTTCGCGCGTCGGCGCAACTGAAGCAGCGGCGCAAAATTAATAGGATTCGAGATGACAGGCGAACCCGCTTAAGCGAAGACCTTTTCGTTGAAGTGATCCGAAAATCGTCTGATCTTTAAGCCTGGGCCGAGGGCCAGGTTAGCGAACACCCGCTGTTTCACTATGCAGCTTCACACTTTAGACCTTCTGGTAATCATCGTATACATCGCGGGAGTAACTGCCTGCGGTTGGTACTTTGGCCGAAAACAGAAGGACATTCGTGACTACTTTCTCTCGAACCGCGACGTCCCCTGGTGGGCGCTCGCCGGTTCCATCGTCGCCACCGAGACCTCGACTGTTACCTTCATCAGCGTCCCAGCTTTTGCATTCGCGGCTAATGTAAGAGGCGAGGGAGGCAACTTTACTTTTCTTCAGTTGGTCACCGGCTACATGATCGGGCGACTGGTCATTGTCCTGATTTTTATCCCGCTTTACTTCAAAGGAGAACTGTTTACTGTTTATCAGGTCCTTGACCAGAAGTTTGGTGGCCAGGTTAAACGCACAGCGGCATCGCTCTTTCTCTTCACGCGTTCCCTTGCAGATGGGATTCGACTTTTCGCCACAGCGCTCGTGCTGGTAGCGCTCACCGGATGGACTGATACAACGTCTATCCTGATTATTGGGATAGTTACAATCTTTTATACCTATCTCGGAGGAATGTCGGCAGTCATTTGGACAGATGTTACACAGTTGATTATTTACGTCGCCGGCGCCGTGGTGGCGATGATCATTCTGCTGAACGGCATTCCGGGTGGCTGGGGTGAGGTTGTAGCTGTGGGTAACGAGTTCAATAAGTTTCAGTTCTTCGACTTTACCTTTGATATAGGCCGCAGCTACACATTCTGGGCGGGGGTGATTGGCGGCGCCTTTCTGACGACGGCCACGCATGGGACCGACCAACTGATGGTCCAGCGTTACCTGGCCTGTAAAAACGCGAAACAGGCGACAGCAGCGCTACTCACCAGCGGGGTAATCGTTTTTGCCCAGTTCGTACTGTTTCTGCTAATTGGTGTGATGCTCTTCACCTACTATCAACACTTCCCGACCCTTCCGGCGGAGGTTGCTGCGCGCGCCGACCGCGTTTTCCCGCACTTCATTGTCACTCAACTGCCCCACGGCGTTATTGGGCTGGTAGTCGCAGCTATATTTGCGGCGGCAATGAGTACCCTTTCTTCATCGTTGAATTCGTCGGCCGCTACCTCCATGACCGATTTCTATAAGCCGTTATTAGCGCCGAATCGGGCGGAGAGCCATTACCTGAAGATCTCGCGAGGCATGACGGCGATGTGGGGCGTCGTTCAGATCGGAGTGGCAATTCTGGCAATCACCATGCAGCAGCGGGTGGTAGATGCCGTGCTTTCGATCGCTTCATTTACCAATGGCCCCATCCTGGGACTCTTCCTGCTAAGTGCATTAACTCGCCGGGTCCGAAGGGTCGGAGCACTCACAGGAGTCCTGGTGGGAGTGGCGACGATGATCTTTGTATGGGCTCGTCTTCAAGTATCCTGGCAGTGGTATGTCCTGATTGGTTCGCTGGTAACTTTTGTAGCGGGATACGTGGCGAGCGCCATTTTTGAAAAAAGGGCAGCGCGTTTGTAAATCGACTCTTCCCGAAGGAGACCGGCCTCTGGTTTTGTCGTGATTTGAAAATACAGTTCAGACGGAAAAGAGTAATGCAGATAAAAAATCACAGATTTCCTACGCTTCTAAATCGGGGTGTTTACCTGATAATACTGATTTCACTGTTGGCCTCACCAGCGGTAACTTCCTTCGCGTACGGCGAGCCAGCTTTAGCTGTTGCCAGCCAGAAACAGCGAATCAGTCCGTACTCAGTGCAGCCTACGAAGGATGCTCTCAAATGGGCTAACAAAGAGTTGCGTCGCATGTCCCTCGAGGAGAAAGTAGGACAGCTAATCTCGGTCGGTATAAACGCCACCTTTCTCAATCAGGACAGCGATGAGTTTATAGTTCTCAAGCGTCAGGTGGAGAAGAATCACATCGGCGGAATAATTCTGTTTCGTGGTCCAGTGTACGAATCGGTCTTTCTCGTGAATCGCATGCAGCAGTTTGCCCGCTATCCGTTGCTGATCTCGGCAGATCTCGAGGCGGGCGCCGGGATGCGCTTTGAAGACACGGTAAATTTTCCATGGAACATGGCAGTAGGCGCCACGGGCGACCCGGACCTTGCACGCCGCCAGGGAGAAGTTACAGCTCGTGAAGCGCGAGCCATGGGAGTTCATCAGATCTTTGCGCCGGTCGTTGATGTCAATAACAACGCAGCCAATCCTGTAATAAACGTACGTGCGTATAGCGAGGATCCGGAAACAGTCGGGCGTATGGGCGCCGCTTTCACAGAGGGGGCGCAACGTGCTGGAACGATTGCGACCGCCAAACACTTTCCAGGGCATGGCGATACGGCCGTCGACTCGCATCGTGGTCTTCCTCTCATCGATGTGGGCCGCCAGCGTCTGGATTCCCTCGAATTAGTACCATTTCGCGCAACGGTACGGGCCGGAGTTGGCGCCGTGATGGTCGGTCATATCGGCCTGCCGCAAATAGATCCAACTGCGATTGAGCCTCTTCCGGACGATGTGAAGATCCGGCCGATTGATACCTAT
>DATKDA010000196.1:0-6839 GCA_035512935.1 Pyrinomonadaceae bacterium
GGGGTTGCGCAGCGACGTAGTCACTCTCTATCAGGGTGGTCAATACAATCTCTATCGGTACAAGAAATATACGGACGTACGTTTGGTCTTTGCGCCCGAGTTCCAGGCTGCATTCTTCGGTGGCGATCCCGACAACTTTAACTTCCCGCGTTTCAACATCGACATGGCGTTGATGCGCGTCTATGAAAACGACAAACCGGTCCAGGTTGAGAACTATTTTAAGTGGTCTGACGAAGGGGCTAAAGACGGAGATCTCGTATTCGTGACCGGACATCCCGGCAACACGTCGCGCCTTAATACGGTGGCTCACCTTGAATCGCTGCGCGATGTCAGCATTCCGCTTCTGCTGCGGATGCTGGAGACGCGTCGTGACATGTTGAAGCAGTACATGGCCCAGGGCGAAGAACAGACACGTCGAGCGCAGAACGAATTGAATTCGATCGAGAATGCCCTCAAGGTGTTTCGTGGCCAACTGGCCGGACTGCGTGACAACAACCTGATGGCCCGCAAACAGGAAGCGGAGAAATCGTTGCAGGCTGCGGTGGCCGCTGATCCGAGTAAGCAGAAGGAATATGGCGATGCCTGGGACGCAATTGCAAAGGGTCGAAAGGACCTGGCTGCATACGAACGCGAACGTCGCTTTCTCGAACTTGCTGCCGGGTTCAATACCGTGCTTTTCAGCTATGCGCGTACTTTAGTGCGCTTGGCTGAAGAGAATGAGAAGCCAAACGCCGAACGTTTACTCGAATACACTGATGCCCGCCGCGCGCCGCTCGAATTGAGCCTTTACTCCCCGGCGCCAATTTACGATGACTTCGAGAAGTTGAAGCTCGCCAATTCCCTGACTTTCATGCAGAGCGAATACGGGGCAAAACATCCTCTGGTTCAAAAGGTTCTAAAGGGCCAAACGCCTGCTGCTCGTGCCACAGAGTTGATCGACAAAACCAGACTGAAGGACGTTGAGTTTCGCAAACAACTTGCGGCCGGTGGGCGAAAGGCTATTGCAGAATCCAACGATCCGTTAATCGAGGTTGCACGCAGTATCGATCAGGAAGCCCGTGCGGTTAGAAAAAGGTATGAGGATGAAGTCGTAAGTGTTGAGCGGACCAACTATGGAAAGATTGCCCGGGCCCTTTTTGAGAAGGAAGGGACAGGTCTCTATCCTGATGCTACTTTCACGTTGCGTCTCTCTTACGGCGCCGTTAAGGGCTACGAAGAAAATGGCCGGCGAGTGCAGCCGTTTACCACACTCGGAGGTCTTTACGAACGGGCGGCAAAGTTCGATCACAAGTTTCCTTACACGCTACCGCCACGCTGGATGGAGAAGCAGAAAGAGCTCGATCTAAAGGCCCCTTTCAATTTCGTCTCTACAAATGACATCATCGGTGGTAATAGCGGCTCGCCCACTATCAATAAGGACCGAGAACTGGTTGGCTTGATTTTTGACGGAAACATTCAATCGCTGGTTGGGAACTTTGATTATGATGAGTCCGTGAACCGGGCGATCTCAGTTGACGTCAGAGCCATGTTGGAGGTGCTGCGAAAGGCATTTGACGCCGGCCACATCGCGGATGAGTTGATTAAATAGTAACCGGTGAGCAGTGAGCGGTGAGCAGTTGCTTACGTGATCACTGCTTACTGCTCACCGCTCACCGGCCACTGCTCACTGCTCACTGCTTACTGTTTACTGCTCACCGCTCACTGTTTTAAGTGATAGAATCCGAACCGCATGGTTCACTGTCCCCTCTGTCAGAAACCGATTCCCGCCAACGCTACTTCATGCCCCTCATGTAGCGACGATGCTGCCACTCAACGACTGCAAACTCCTAATCCTCGGCCGCTTAATCGTTCTGATTCGCTGGACGGCGCCCGCTTCGTTCCTGGCACAATGCTCGCCGGGCGATACCGTATTGTCGGGCTGATTGGCAAAGGTGGGATGGGGGAGGTTTATCGGGCCGATGATTTGAAGTTGGGCCAACCAGTGGCGCTCAAATTTCTTCCCGACCGTTTGCTAAACGATGGAGCTTCCGTAGCCCGATTTCATCGCGAAGTTCGTGTGGCGCGCCAGGTCTCGCACAAAAATGTGTGTCGGGTCTACGACATCGGTGAGATTGATGGCCACCACTTCCTTTCGATGGAGTTCATAAAAGGAGAAGAACTTTCATCTTTGCTCAGGCGGATCGGCCGGTTACCTTCTGACAAGGCGATTCAGCTCGCGCGGCAACTTTGTGCCGGCCTGTCCGCAGCGCACGAAGCAGGCGTGCTGCATAGGGATCTCAAACCGGCGAACGTGATGATCGATGAGGATGGGAATGCGCGCATCACGGACTTTGGTCTGGCGGGTCTCGCAGGCGAGTTTCGTGAGGAGGAATTGACTGCGGGAACCCCTGCCTACATGGCGCCGGAACAGCTTGAAGGGCGCGAACCCACTCAACAAACTGATATTTACTCGCTGGGATTGGTGCTGTACGAGCTGTTTACCGGAAAGCGGGCTTTCGAGGCGAATACCATCAATGAATTGATGAGTCTGCGGATGAGCGAGACGCCGCCAACCAATCCGACAGCGCTCGTGAAGGATCTGGATCCGGTCATTGAGAAGGTCATTGAACGTTGTATTGAAACAGAGCCCTCTCGTAGGCCTTCCTCTGCGTTACAGATTGCGGCGGCACTTCCCGGTGGCGACCCTCTGGCCGCCGCGCTTGCCGCTGGCGAAACACCGTCACCTGAGATGGTCGCGGCGGCGCCGAAAGAGGGGGCGTTGCCTCCGCGGATCGCAGTCGCATTTCTTGCTGGAGTGGTTTTGGTTCTGGCTTTTCTCGTGGCTTTTTCCAGCAGAGTGCGGATTCATAATAACGTCCCGCTTGAAAAACCTCCCGAAGTGCTGGCGGAACGCGCACGTGAGATTATCCGCCTGACTGGGAATACCGAAAGCTCCGCCGATAGCCTTTACGGGTTTGAAGTCGACCCAACTTTCCTGGGTGAGGTACGTAGCAGAGGTTTTCAAGACTGGCATCTGATCAGAACTGGTCAACCACTAGTTCTCTACTTTTGGTATCGAGAGAGTCCAAGCCTACTAGCACCGAGCGGCGCAGTTCTGGTGTCCGAGGAGGACCCACCTTTCAATGAGGCCGGAATGGCAAATGTCATTCTCGACCCGCGCGGGAGACTCGTTCGGTTTGAACGTTTACCCTCGCGACTTCAAAGAGATCCTGTTTCACTTCAGCAAACAGACTGGACCCCCCTTTTCAATGCTGCTGCACTTGATCCAGCGAAGTTCACCCCAACGCAACCAGAGCGCGTACCCGCAATGTTCGCAGATGAGCGGATGGCCTGGGAAGGTTTCCATCCAGATCACAGTCAACTCCCGGTGCGAATTGAGGCTGCGGCCCTTCATAACAAGCCCGTCAGCTTCAATGTTCTCCTTCCCTGGGAGTGGCGCCAAAGTGAAGGACAGCAACTGACCTGGGGACAACGGGCGGCAGCCATAATCCTGACCGGTCTGTTTTTTGCACTGCTTGTCGGCGCAGCATTTCTTGGGCGTTGGAACCTGCGAGCGGGCAGAAGTGACAATAAAGGCGCGTTCAGATTAGCTCTATTTGTCTTTCTCGTTTCGCTGATCGGTTATCTGCTCAGCGTTAGACACGTGCCTCTTTTAAGTAGTGAGCTGCGACTCATATCCACGAGTGCAGCGTTTGCGCTACTGCCCGCCGCCATCATCTGGTTGCTCTACATAGCTCTGGAGCCTCACGTACGGAGACACTGGCCCAGACTGATCATCTCCTGGAGTCGTCTAATGGCGGGAGATTACAAAGACCCGATGGTAGGTCGAGATCTGTTGATTGGCGGGTTCTTCGGAGTTCTACATATGTCAGCGGTTTCGCTGACCGTACTACTACCTCACTGGTTCGGCTATGACGCCTCACCGATATTG
The DNA here is from genome assembly GCA_035512935.1 of Pyrinomonadaceae bacterium. Taxonomy (GTDB): domain Bacteria; phylum Acidobacteriota; class Blastocatellia; order Pyrinomonadales; family Pyrinomonadaceae; genus PSRF01. The sequence continues at coordinate 3,932 of DATKDA010000196.1, forward strand.
ACGATGACACCAGAGGTACTGGTGAGCTGGCGCGGCATCCCGGAACTATTAAGCAGCCAACTTGTGGTGAGTATCTTCGTAGGAATGGCGTTCATGTTCTTCCTCCTGCTTCTCTACCTGATCTTTAAGCGAGAATGGCTTGCCGCCGCTGTCCTATGGGTAATTGCCCTGGTGGTAGAACTGCTGGCCTTTGCTTCCGCTGGGCCACAATTTGCCTGGGTTGCGTCCATTTTAATCGCGACCATGATTGTAATTGTAACTGCACGCTTCGGGTTGTTAGCGACCATCGCATTTCAGTTTACGTTCTTTCTGACTTTCTATCCCTTGACGATGAATTTCTCCGCCTGGTACATCGCAGGTGCGATTCTCCCTTTGCTCTTAATTCTAAGCATAACGATATACGGGTTCTATACGTCTTTAGGAGGCGAGCGAATGTTCAAGGGCTCGTTGTTGACGGATTAGTACAGATTAAGCCTTCTCAAGGTTCGCGTATTTCTGGACCATCTTCTTTTGTCCGTGTCCGGGAAAGCTGATGGTGAGTTTCAAAGAATCGCCGACGCCCTCGCGCCTCAGAACGAGGCCCTTTCCGTATTTAGCATGGCGAACATAGGAGCCGGGGAGAAAATCAGTCTGTGTCGAAGACTCGCCTGACTTTGCTCCCCGCGACGCTGAGGAAACTGGTGGTCTGCCTGCTGAAATGCCAAGCTTTTCAGAACGCTGCTTAAAGAACTCTGCGATCGATTCTGCGCTGTCATAGGTCTTACCTTCATATTTCTTTCGTTCCTTGCGATAGTCGCCGCGGTCATATTCGATCGTTTCCGAGCCGCGTGCGAATGAAAGCCAGGACTTTCCGAGCGACATATCTTCAATGAGTTCGAGCGGCATCTCGTTGAGGAACTGAGACGGTTCAGAAGCTAATTCTTCGCCATACACCCGACGTTTAATTGCATGCGACACGTAAAGACATTTTTCCGCCCTGGTGATAGCCACATAACAAAGACGTCGCTCTTCCTCGAGCTCAGCCGCATCGGTAGCTGAGCGCGAATGTGGGAACAACCCGTCTTCCAGTCCGACGATGAAGACTAGAGGAAATTCGAGACCCTTTGCCGAGTGCGCAGTCAAAAGCGTAACGGGCGCGTCACGTTTGTACTGGTCCTGATCGGAAACCAGTGCCGAGTGATCGATAAACTCGCGCAATCCCTCGATCCCCTGATCGTCATAGTCGACGGCCGCATTGACCAGCTCTTGAAGGTTGTCGAGTCGCGCATCGGCTTCGTCAGTATTCTCGGATTTGAGCGCATTCTCATAACCGGTATTGAGAATGGCAGCTTTCACAATATCTGAAACCGGCGATTCGGAATCAGTCGCAGGGCCGGCGGGACTGGCCATCTGACCCAGGCTGCTGATGATCCTCTGAAAACCCTTGAGGGCTGTAACTGCGCGCGGGCTCAAATCTGCTGGGTGCTCTGCTATTTGACCGATGGCTTCCCAGAGCGAGAGACCGGTTTCACGCGCGCGCCGCTCCAACTGATCGAGGGTCTGCCTCCCAATCCCGCGTGGCGGACTGTTGACTACCCGTTGCAGTGCAATCGAGTCATTGGGGTTAAGGGCGAGCTTCAGATAGGCAATTATGTCGCGTACTTCCATCCGCTCATAAAACGAAAAGCCGCCTACAATGTTGTAGTGCAGACCTGCGCGACGCATGGCCTCCTCAAAAACACGCGATTGTGAGTTGGTGCGATAAAGAACCGCCGCTCGCATTTCCGGGTCGCGATTGCGGTGTTCCTGTATCTGGCCTGCTACGAAACGGGCTTCAGATTCTGCGTCAAATGCCTGGTAGTAACGAACTCGGTCGCCACGCGGGTTCGAAGTCCAGAGGTTCTTTCCTTTGCGTTCTGTATTGTGCTTAACTACGGCGCTGGCAACATCAAGGATGGTCTGCGTCGAACGATAGTTCTGTTCCAGTCGGACAATCTGCGCAGCGGGAAAGTGCTTCTCGAAATTCAGAATGTTGGTAATGTCAGCCCCACGCCACTTATAGATTGACTGATCTTCATCGCCGACAACGCAGATGTTCTGTTGCTTCTCAGTAAAGAGGCTAATCAGGGCAAACTGAAGCATGTTTGTATCCTGGTACTCGTCCACCAGGATGTACTGAAACTTATTGTTGTATTTCTCTCGAACCTCAGGAACATTTCGCAGCAGCCGAACCGTCTTGATTAGGAGATCATCGAAATCGAGAGCGTTGTTGGCGCGCAGTCGTTCTTCGTAAAGCTTGTAGACTCGAGCAATTGAAGCGCGCCGATCATCGTTATAGTCGGTGCGCGCCGCATAAGCCTCGACACTCTCACCGCGGTTCTTGGCGCTGCTGATTGCGGACTGGATAACACGCGGTCCAAGCCTCTTATCATCAAGGCCCATATCTTTCGCGCAGTTCTTGACCAGTCGTAACGAATCATCCTGATCATAAATGGTGAAGGTTCGAGTATAGCCTTCCTTCAGTTTTTCAATGTCCTGCCGCAACAGACGGACACAAAGGCTATGAAATGTTGAGACGAGTGGCGCACTCGAGAGTTTCTGATCACGCAACAGTCTCTGGACCCGCGAGCGCATCTCTTCCGCAGCCTTATTTGTGAAGGTTACGGCAAGAATGTTGTAAGGAGGGACGTTTTTCTGGGCTATCAGATAGGCAATGCGGTGCGCGATCACGCGAGTCTTGCCGGAACCGGCGCCGGCTAGAATCAGTACCGGGCCGTCGGCGCTGGTTACTGCTTGTTTCTGCTCAGGGTTGAGTTGTGAGAGGAGTTCCGGCTTGGTCGCTGCGCTTGTCATATAGGGTTTTTACTTGATTAAGGCTTGAATTGCGCGGAACTGTTCGTGCCTGGCGTCGCGCAACATCTCGAACAGG
>DATKDA010000197.1:0-13940 GCA_035512935.1 Pyrinomonadaceae bacterium
ATCCACGAAGTTAAGCATGCGCCGGTGGCGCACCACCGAACATGAAAAATGGGTGTAGAATAGTCAACTATCTTTGGACGATTAACCCGACTGAGCCTCGGCAGCCAATGGGTTGATCCGCTGATAAAACGTGCTCCTAAATCTCTGCCAATCGCAGGGGACGTTGATTTTTGCCTTCGGGGCGCTTTAATTTTCAGAGCAGACACACGAAAATACACGAACAGCCGTCGTCGTAGGTTTCTCATTCGTGTGAGTTCCTGTGGGTTAGTGGATCATTTTCTTCACAGGCCGAAAAACAGGATCTACGAAGAGACACGAACATACACGAACAGACGTCGTCGTAGATTTCTCATTCGTGTGAGTTCGTGTGATTTAGTGGATCATTCTTAACCGCCAAAAAGACGATCCACGAAGAGACACGAAAATACACGAACAGCCGTCGTCGTAGGTTTCTCATTCGTGTGAGTTCCTGTGGGTTAGTGGATCATTTTCTTCACCGGCGAAAAACAGGATCTACGAAGACACACGAAAAAACACGAACAGCAAGGTCAGTACCGAGTGCGGTGAACAGGTCAGTACCGGGAGCGGTAGAAGCTGAGGAAAATTGCATCGCCGCACTCCTGGGCAATCAAGAGTCAACTCCACACTCACGGGCTCAATTTTCCGCAGCTTCGCAGCGACGGGGTCTTGCATTGTACGTGATAGGAGTTGGGTACTTTGCACGTTGATTGATCGAACCGTTAGTTGAGTTGCGAGGTGAGGACCCGGTCGCTGCGAAGCTGTGAAGAAATTGAGCTCGCGATTGCTGGGTACTCGGTAGACTGGAAGGATCTAGTAGCGCAATTTCTTCACAGGTTCTACCGCTCCCGGTACTGACCTGCTTTGCTTCACAACTTCTGCGCTTCCGGTTCGCTAATACTCTATAATGGCCGGCATGGAGGCTCATCCACAAAGGGATCTGATCAAGGAATATCTGATCTATATTCAGGTCGAGAAGGGATTGGCCCAACATACAATCGACGGTTACCGGCGCGATCTTGCCCGCCTTGAAAGCTGGGCCGCAAAGAACAGCAAGCCTGTTCAGGAACTAACCCGACAAGAACTCAGAAAGTGGATTGGACAACTCTCACGCGAAGGTCTCGCGCCCTCATCAGTAGCCCGGGCCGTCAGCGCTGTAAGAGGGTTCTTTCGCTTCCTGATGCTGGATGGTCATATCAGACGTCATCCAGCCGAGGATCTTTCAACTCCGCAAAAGTTCGCTTACCTGCCAAAGTTCCTGACTCAGGAAGAGATCGATCTTCTGTTTAATGCACCTAACATTGCCACGAAAGACGGCGTCCGTGACAGAGCACTCATGGAGTTAATGTACGCAGCCGGTCTGCGTGTTTCGGAACTCGTCTCGTTAAAACTGGAGGACGTGGACCTCCTTGCCGGACTCGTGGTCTGTCACGGCAAAGGAAGCAAAGAAAGACGCGTTCCGATTGGTAAGAGCGCGATCCATTGGTTGCAACAGTACCTCGCGGTAAAGGCAGCCTATGGCCAGGCTACTTCTCCATTTCTATTCCTTCATCATGGTCGGCCCATGACCCGCCACCACGCGCGATTGGTGATCAAGCGCTATGCTGCCAGCGCCGGAGTCAAAGACATCTCTCCGCACACGCTGCGTCACAGCTTTGCTACTCATCTTTTGCAAAACGGCGCCGACTCGCGTTCGGTCCAGGCACTGTTGGGCCACAGCGATATTTCAACCACGCAGATCTATACGCACATTACCGATCGTCACCTTCGTTCCGCTTACGAGCGGCATCATCCACGCGCCCGCATAGCGTCAGGTGACGATCAAAAGAACGACTGACCAGCACCGGGCGCGCTGCATGTTTCTGCTCAGAGATCCTTCTGCCGAACTGGTTCGCGAGTTTGTTAAATCTCAAGAAAGTGCCTCTTGTACCTACTCCGAGATCGGAGCCACCAGAGAACAACTGCCTGAGGGCTACACAGTAGATCACCATCGAATCAAGCTTGGGTCAGGCCGGGAAACTTTTGACCGGGCTGTAGCGGCTCTCAAAGCCTGGCGTCAATTCGATCTGGGCTGGGTGCGAATCGCTCCTCCGGGCGTGCCAATCGAGGTGGGCGCAACGGTAGCGATTGTCACTCGGCACTTCGGTTTCCGGTCCTTGAATGCAGCCAGAATCGTCTATGTGATCGATGATGCCGGCCCGCTAAAAAGATTTGGTTTCGCCTATGGGACTCTTGCCGAGCATGTCGAGTGTGGTGAAGAGCGATTTATGATCGAGCTGCTCGAGGATGGTTCGGTCTGGTACGACATTTTGGCTTTTTCACACCCGCACCACTTCCTTGTGAAGTTGGGGTTTCCACTCGCCCGGCGGCTCCAGAAACGGTTCGCGAGGGACTCGCTCGCAATCATGGCAACCGCCGCTGCGGGTTGAGGCCGTATTGCCCAATTGGCGGATTGAGGAGTAGAGTAGCCCGGAAATAAGCGCTCTCTGATTTCCTATCATACTGCTCGCCCAAAACATCTCTTCAGAGGCCGAGTAACGCTCTTATTCCGAACAAAAGGGCAGGAACCGACGATAGCTTTCCACAACATGAGAGAGATCGACTTCATGCGCCGCAGGACACCTTCTCTGAAAAGCTGGGGACGCCAAGCCCTTCGGAAGCGCGTGCTAATTGTCAATTGCTACTTTGATGATTCGCGGCAGCCGATTCACCGAACCAACAAAGTCCCGCAAGCTGTTGGTCCAATCTACCTTGCTGGAGCTTTTTCCCGCGAGCTATGTGATGTGCGCTGTTACACCGAGCTGGCTAGTGGACCATTAGAAGACGAGCGATTACTAAGCTGGCCCGATATGTTGGTGCTGACCGGCCTGACCAACAGTTTCGATCGAATGTTGCACCTTACTGCATATGCGCGAACTAAAAACCCGTCTGTGGTGGTTGTTGCCGGTGGCCCACCCGTGCGTGCCTTGCCATTGCGAGCGATGCAATTCTTTGACTATGCCTGTCTCGGAGATATCGAAGAAATGGGCGATGTCATTGCCGCAGTATTTGGGTCGGAGTACGTAGCTCCAGAGATGATCCCGCGATACGACCTGGCCTACTGGCTCGGAAGAATTGGCTACGTCGAGACCACACGCTATTGTAATTTTCGTTGCTCTTTTTGTGCGCTAACCGCAGAAGCCCATCCTTATCAGACTTACAATCTTGACTATATCCGGCAGCAGATCATCGCTTCAGGAAAACGTAACCGGATGTTCTTCCTTGACAATAATTTCTTCGGGAGCGATAGAGCCCACTTCAGGAGCCGCATAGATCTAATTAATGACATGCGGCGGCAGGGATACTTCAACCAGTGGGGCGCGCTGGTGACCAATGACTTCTTTCGCCGAACCGACAACATCAGGCTCATACGCGATGCCGGATGCGAATTGCTTTTCAGTGGCCTGGAATCCTTTGATAACACCTGGCTCCGAAACTTCAACAAACTACAGAACATCGCTGCGCCGCAGGTTGAGATGGTCAGCGCTTGTCTTGACGCCGGAGTGGTCTTTGCCTACGGGTTGATGCTCGACGTAACGACCCGGAGCGTCGCCGATCTACGGCGGGAGCTGGACTTTATAACCGGCACGCCTCAGATCACTTTGCCTGCGTTCATAACTCTGTCGATTCCGCTGCTGGGCACGCCTTATTTCTTTGAATGCGTAGCGAAAGGTTCGATTCTCCCTGAAACCAAACTTAGGGACATGGACGGAACGACGGTGTTGCAGCAGCCGGCCGACTCCTTGCCGGAAGTCGTTAAGTTTGTGGGGGATCTTCAGAGTTTCAATGGCTTCCACCGGCAGGTCTTAAGGCATTCCCTTGGCTTTACGCGTCTTTACCACTCGAAGCTGACGAAGATGCAGATGGCTTTTGCCGTGGGGAACGGACTATTAATTTCTGCGCAAACGTTAACCACATCGCTTTCCGGCCTCGACTGGCTGAAACGACGGCGCCGGCCACGCACCTATGTAAGCACTACCGAACCTCTCGATCACATGTACACTCCTGCATTTCGAGTAGAGTCGCGTTTCGCAAACTATTTCAAGCCAACAATGGTTACCGACAAGAGTGGTCAACTGCACGAGGATATGCAGTCCTCGGGCTTGCTTGATAGGCATACACAACCTCTTGCTGCGGCGCGAGCTTGAATGATTCTTTAGTTAAGGTGAGAAAGATGCCTACGTACAGAATAATTACCTTTGATGGCGGTGGTGTGAGAGGTTCATTAATGGCCGCGCTGGTCCGGCGGTTGGTAGACAAGTTTCCAAACCTTCTGTCTCAGGTGGACCTCTTTGCCGGCACTTCAACGGGTTCCGTGGTCGCCCTTACCCTTGCATCAGGACGTACGGCGGACGACCTGGTTGACTTTTACTCGATTGAAAACCTCAAGTTTGCATTTTCCCCCTCCCGCATAAATCTATTCCGGCCGAAATACAGTAATGCTCATTTCAAGAAACTTCTCGAAACCCATTTCCCGGGTAATCCTCGAGTGGGCGACTTGAAGTATCGCTTGCTGGTGCCCTCGTTCAAGCTTGATGACCAAAAACGAGGGGATTGGCGGCCGGTCTTTTTTCACAACTTCCCGGACTCGCATCATTTGGATGACCCGGTTGTCGATGTTGCGTTGCGCAGTGCGGCAGCGCCCTCAATATTTCCTTCGCATCAGGGATTTATTGACGGGGGCATGATGGCCAACAACCCCAGTACTGCCGCAATCGCTTACACGCTGGGCCACGCACAGCCCCGGCCCAGGCTCGAAGATGTGCGTCTGCTCTCAATCGGGACGGGACTGACTCCTACAATCGTTACGGAGAATACAGCAGGGTGGGGCGTCGTTCAGTGGTTACTCAATCCGTTTCGCAAGCCTTCTGAACCTCTTTTGAACATTCTGTTCGATGGCGTTGTGGAAGCCGATGACATGATGAGCAAGCACCTGCTCAGAGAGCGCTACTGGCGACTGAATCCACCTTTGGTGCGCCAGACGCCGTTGGACGACTGGCAGGCTATACCTGAATTAATTGAGACCGCGAAGAGTTTCGATCTGCGGTCCACATTCGAATGGATTGAAAGCAATTGGAACTAGCGAGACGTGCTAAGTATTTTGCCCGGCCCGCTGTCGTTCTTGCTCAATAAGCACCCGGCGCAGGATCTTTCCGGCTGGACTCTTTGGAATTTCATCGACGAACTCGATTCTCCGCACGCGCTTATGAGGGGCTACCCGGCTGGCGACGAACCTCATAATCTCATCTGCCGAGGCGTCACTCCTCAAGGCCACGAACGCCTTCGGAATCTCACCTGCTTCTTCGTCCAATACGGGAATCACCGCCGCGTCGGAGATGGCCGGATGTGAAAGTAACACGGTTTCGAGTTCCGCAGGCGCGACCTGGCGCCCCTTATACTTGATTAGTTCCTTAAGTCGGTCGACGACAAACAGACCGCCGTCAATGTCTGTGTACCCGATGTCCCCAGTCCGCAGCCAGCCGTCAGCGTCGATCATCTCAGCGGTGGCCCGTGCATTTCCTAGATAGCCCTTCATTACCTGCGGGCCACGGACCATGATCTCGCCTTGTTGCGGTGGGCTCAGTTCCATTCCTGAATCGTGGTCCACAATCTTGCACTCAGTGTTTGGCAAACAATAGCCGACTGAACCCGGTTTGTGACCTGCATGATTCGGCAGACTCGCATGTGAGAGCGGGCTTACTTCCGTCAAGCCGTAACCGTATCTGATTTCGCAGCCCAGGCGTTCGGTGCAGGCTCGAGCCACATTGTCCGCAAGTGAAGCACCACCAGAGTGGATTAGACGGAGAGCCGAAAGATTGTAGTGGTCTACAATTGCGGCGCGTGAGAGCGCTAGTACAATCGGGGGCACAAGCGGCGCAACGGTCACCCGGTAGCGTTGAAGCACGTCAAGAAATTGTTCGAGCTCAAAGCGCGGCAATGTGACGATCGTAGCGCCCTGACTCAAACCAAGATTTGCGACAACATGCAGACCATAAAGGTGATACATCGGAACGACACAGACCAGAGTGTCATCTTCGCCGAATGGGTCGGTTGCCTGAATTTGGGCCAACATCGCTACCAGATTACGGTGTGTCAGCATCACCCCTTTCGGCAATCCGGTCGTTCCACTCGAGTACGGAAGCGCGACCACGTCTTCCTGCGGATTTATGTCGACTTTGCGGAGGTTGCTATTCCTTGAAATTAAGGATGCCAGGGAGAGCGCCCCCGGCGCCTCACCCGCGACGAACAGTTGTTTGACGCTGGAGGTTCGCGTCAAATCGCGAGCTCTGTTGAGTAGTGCGGGAACAGTTAACAGATATCTGGCGCCCGAATCGACGAGTTGGGTTCTGATCTCGTCGTCGGTGAAGAGGGTAGGGATCATCGTCGTGATGGCCCCGAGAGTCGCTGCGGCATGGAAAGCGGCCACAAACTCCGGCAGGTTTGGAGAGAGAATAGCCAAAACCTCACTCTTTCGAACTCCCTGATTCGCGAGAGCAGCGGCCAGGCCGCTAACCTGTTCCTTGAATTCGCGGTAGGTGACGGATCTCCCCGTTGGCCCATCGATAAACGCTGCTTTCTGATCTAACTTTGTGGCATTCCGCAGGACGAAATCTGTCAGAGTGATTTTCGGAATAGTCACAGCGGTGTGAGGACTGCTGAAGATCATGGTTTTTTCTCCGTGGTCTCTAGATCAGTTGTCAGTTGGGGGAACGAGTCCGTTGTCAAAGGCTTCGTCACGTTCCCTTATGGCCTGTTTGAATCCGACTTCGGCTGCTCGCTGCTGGAAAGCGTATCCCTCCTTAGTATGTCGGGATATGCCGTCAAAGATGGTACCCAGCAATTGTGCTGAATTGAGGCCTTGACCGAGCAGCGTTTGATTGATTAGAAGCTTCATCATCACCAGTTGGCTCACCGGCAGCCGGGCCACGCGCTGGACCAGGCTTTCAAACCTCTCATCTAATTGTTCCTCGGGCGGGGACTCGGTTGCCAATCCCCATTCAACTGCCTGCTTGCCTGTTAAACAGTCGCCTGTAAATAGCAACCGCTTTGCTCTTTCAACTCCAACCCGGAAAGCCCAGAGAGCAGTAGTCGGAGTTCCCCACACGCGCGACGGCGGATACCCTATACGCGCTTTTTCTTCGATCACTAAAAGGTCGGAACATAGCGCCATGTCAGTGCCGCCGCCAACGCAGAAACCGTGAACCTTACACAGAACGGGTTTATCACTATGAAACAGGCTCATAAAGCCACGCACGTTGCGACTCATCATGGCGTAATCAAGCACAGGATCCCAGGTCCCATCGGGATCATGATTTGCGCGCTGGACTTCCAGGTCGAGTGGGGAACCTTCTGGCCAGCGCGATGGTTCAGCGGGTATTTCTGATTTTTGTTCAGCAGCGATCACCAGATCATAGCCGCCACAGAAGCCCTTGCCGTTACTGCTTAAAGCAATCACATGAACGCGCGGATCGAGATTGGCACGTTCGACAGCAGCCGCAATCTCGACGGGCATATCAAGGGTGATGCTATTGCCGCGATCGGGTCGGTTGAGCGTTAGCCGAGCCACACGATCGTCGACGTCGTAGGTGATAGTGTTGAAAGTCTCCATGGAGCCTCTGTCGTTCAGAGCACAAATGAGTCAGGCCAGTCAGGCCGCTGCACTCCCAAAACCGGGGGCCAGCATACGGGTCATTGCCTGGGGATTCTTGATCTGCTGTTTCGTCATCCAGGCGTCAGCTTCTGCAACTAACTGCCGGCCACGTTCTCCACCAACGACCTCGCCCAGTCGCCGTCGCGCCGCAGCAGCGTAAAGATGCATGTCGGCCTGCTCGAACTCCTCGACGGCCTTGTTCAGAAGTGTTGTGGCCCGGGCATTGTCATTACGAAAGCTGGCAACTCCCGCACGCAGCAGATTTGCGAGCGGATTGGCCCACAGCATGCGTTCTTTCGTAATTTTCTGAGCCATCTTATCGACCAGTTTCAAGCGCTTTTCGCTGTCGACCGCATCTCGGGCTGATCCAAGGGCCGCCCTTCCTAAAAGGTGGGTAGCCTCAATCCTTAGCACCTGGTTTTGCAGAAGCATCGATCCCCGCAGCAGTTTCCACTGACCCTGAATGTGCTTCCAGGCAACTTCCGCATCGCCAGTGTAAAGTTCGATCTGAGCGAAAGCCAGCATCGCGCTGTAATGCTGAAGATGAAACCCTTCATGTGGCCACGCTTTTAAAGCCTCCATCACTTCGGCCCGGCCTCGGTCAGGATCGTCAGCCGCCAGCCAGATAAGGTTCAGGCGGGTACGTAAATCCGTAGCGGCAAACACATTGCCCTGATCGAGGGCAGTAGCCAGCAGAATGGGAACCCGACGAGCGACCTCCCCAACTTCACCCATGTACAGAAGGGAACTCAGCATAAAGCGACGGGCCATCGCCAATTCCCAGGCAACGCCGGTGCATTGATCGCGCAAGATCTCGGACGCTCGCTCGCACAGTTCCGCCGCCTTCTTCCATCTACCGAGCAGGTAGGCCGCGATGCCGTTGGCCCACACAGCCAGCGCGATGGCGTGCGGGTGTCCAACCTTCAGAGCCAAGGCCTCAGCTTGTTGGGTGAGTTGCATGCCTCTCTCTTCTGAACGCCCGCCGGGAGAAACGCTTTGAGCAATTTCGAATGCCATGGCCTTTGCAATCCTAAATGGTTCTCCCGCTCGCAGGGCCAGCAGCAGGTGGCGGCAGTGAAAATCTGCACCGCGCACCAGATCAACTGCGCCAAGGCCGGCTGCGATGGCCCAGCAGAGGTCGATACGAAAGAGATCTGCACTCGGAATTTGACTGACGTCGCGCTCGATAAAGTTGAGACCACGAAACCTGATTTGCAGCCGCTTCAGAACGAGAGAGAGCAGTGCTAGCCGCGGTCCACCCGGAAAACTGAAACCAGCAGCGGCAAGAACGGCCTTGATAAGCTCGAGACCTTCTTTGATGTGGCCGCCCATCAGCAACTGCTCAGCAGCGCGGCGCTGAAAATCGAGACTGCGGGCTGTGGATGTGTTGCGCGCAAGATCGAGATAAGCTTGTGCAGCTTCGGCGGGACGCCCGGCATTCACGAGTGCTTCGGCAAGCTGCAGTTTCAGATCGAACAATTCAACGCCGCCGGCAGGCGCTAGCTCGAGTGCGCGGCGATAGAGGGCAGCGGCGCGATCAAACGCCAGCGCGGTAGCGGCTTTTCTGGCTGCAATGGCGGCGTGCGTTGATGCGCGCACACGCTCGCCCGCCCCGAGGTAGTGCTCGAAAAGCGCTTCGGGATCGTCGATACCGCGGACTTCGATAGCGCGGGCGAGACGCCGGTGAATCTGTTTGACACGTGCTTGGTCGAGCTGGACCGCGAGTGTTTCCCGAATGCGATCGTGATAGAGCTCAACAGTGTGATCCGAGCCACCGCTTCGCAGGAACTGGCTCGCCCGCAGCCCACCCACCAGCGGTAGTTCATCACCTGAGAGCCCTGCTGCTTGAAAGGCTACCTCCGGATTAATGGGGCGGCCCGCGACAGCAAGGGTGTCGACAAACTGACGCGCGCCTTTCGGTAACTGCTTAAGCCGGGCGTCCAACATCACATTTAAGGTAATTCCGGTTGTCGCGCTGTGGTCGCTGGTCAGCGCATAGCGTGCAAGCTGCTCTATCAAAAAAGGGTTGCCGCGGGCCTCGCGAACAATGGACTCCACGAAGGACGCGGTGGCCGGATCATCTGACTCAAGCAGTTCCCTAACGAGATAACGCGCGTCCTCGGTCGTGAGGGGCGCCACGGTTAATTGCCGGCAAACATCTGTTCCAGTTTTCTCGAGCAGGGTCTTGAGAAAAGTTCGATTCTCGAGATCTTCGGTGCGAAAGCTTGACAACAAAAGGAGGGGAGGCGCGTCGGGAGAGCGCAGCAATTCTTCCAGCAGAATTATGCTGTCTGCGTCGGACCATTGGAGATCATCGATGTAAACAACCAGTGGTTGGCGATCAGAGATACGACCAAACAACTCGCGAAGGGCTGCAAATGCACGCCTTCGCAACTCGAATGGGTCCGGAATCTCCTGTTCACGCTGCGGAGCACTCGAAACGCACTCGACCTGTAGCATCACCGGAAAAAGTCGCGCCAGCGCGAGTGCATCTCGAGGCATCAACGCTTCGGCTTTGCCTTCCGGAAGATGCATTAGGTATTTGGTCAGGCTGTCAACAACCCCGTCGATGGCTTTGTAAGGTACTGACTCCCGTTCATAAACGCGGCCTTCCAGGACTACCGGCTCGGTTTTGTCTGCTCGAAGATTTTGAAGGAAGTGACGCACCAGGGCCGTTTTGCCCATCCCGGACCTGCCGTGGATATAGGTAGTTACACAAGACCCGCGGCAGGTGGCGGCGAATGCATCTCTTAGTTTCTCGAGATCTAGTTGGCGACCGACAAATGGCGCCGTGTGCTCCGGTGATGATGTCGAAGTTATTACGGGGCTCTTGAGAGAAGTTCTGCCTGGCCCAAGCACGCGTAGAATCTCGTGTCCGGAGGGTCGTAGCTCGGGATTGCGGCGGAGTAGTTTTTTGCAGAGAAGGTTCAATGATTCCGGAACGTCCGGCGCCAATTCGGCTGGAGCAGGCGGATCCATGCTCTGCTTGTTCATCATTACTTGAAAGAACTTTCCTGAGAAAGGGAGTCTGCCTGTCAAGGCCTGGAAGAGTATGACCCCAACGCTATACCAGTCGCTAGCGCGCGAAATAGGTGACTGGGCTCCTTGTTCGGGGGACATGTAATCTGGAGTGCCCGCGAGATTGATGCTCTCATGGAGACCTTTGCCTTCGACTTCGGCTACAAGACCGAAATCGAGGATGACGACGCGCCCTTCCTTCGTGACTAAAACGTTGGAAGGTTTAATGTCACGGTGCAGTTTTCCCATCTCATGCAGAGCCTGAAGTCCCTCTACAAGTTGTCTGAGCGCATCATTTAGACGGTCGAGATCCAGTTTGGATTCTGAAAGCGACAGGTCGACCGACTCGCCGCCTGACGTTTCCGGAGAGCTGACTTGAGCGTTTTCGAGATGTTGCGTTTCTGCCTCATAGTCGGCTGCAGCGGACGGACTATCGGTAGGTGATTTCAGCAGGGTGGGCGTTTTCGATGTTGTACTCTGTTTCGCGCGATACCCGGGACGAACATACTCAAGGAAGTTCAGACCATGGACCAGCTCCATCGTAAAAAACCAGTACTGGCCGTCTGACATGAATTCATAAAGGCTGACTAGGTTTGGGTGGGCGACGTCAGCGAGAGAACGGAACTCGTTTTTGAAACGCGAGATGTGAGAAGCCTCGGTGCGAGTGAGGGCTTTCAGTGCTACGACCTTGTCAGTTTCGCGATCGTGGGCTTCATAGACCACACCCATCCCTCCGGAGCCTACGCGCCGGCGAATTCTAAAGCGTTCAGTGCCAAGAAAATCGGTGGTTGTTTGGCCCATGCGCTCGTGGAGGGGATGTCATCAAGTCTTTGAGAAGGAATTGTAAGGTGTTACGAGAAAACCGGCAATGTGATGGCGAGAGGCGAGCGTCTTACCTGACAGTCTTTCACGAAATGGCTGGTACATTGACAGCTCTGTCCGCGTCCCTTGCGGAAGAGACGGTGTAAAAAGCCGGAAGATGCCCCCGGGCTTTAGCCGGGGAAGTTTCAGTTTCGACCTAACAGAGAATGATTATATTTTGACTCAAGGCGACTGGCGTTCGTAGAACTCGAGGGTCGCTTTAGCTGCAGCAACGACCTTCTCACGAAGCGGTGGCGGTTCGAGCACCTCTAGCTGAGGTCCGAAACTGAGGGCATACTCGCATGCCATCTCTTCAATATCGAAACGCAGTGAAACATGCACCCAGCCTTCTGCATCGGTTTGGCCCACGTGTTCGATTCGGCAAAACCGCCCGGCATATGGCATGCGCACAAGGATGTCAGGACGGACACGCACCTGTGCTTGATAGCGTGGCAGATGCTCCCGAAACTGCGCAGCCGATTGTTCCCAGAATACGGCCAGGTCGAAGTCCGCAGGACGCTGGAAGACATCGCCAGTAAGTTCAGCATCCACGATCCGTGAGACCCGATAACTCCGGACATGGCCCTCGACAGCGCCCACCAGATACCAGACGCTGCCCTTTGCGACCAACCCCAACGGATCGATTAGCCTATCGACGGAACCGCTCTCGCCACGCTGATAGCGGATCATTACCTTTCGCTCTTGCCAGATTGCATCCTGAAGAACATGCAGAAGCGGTACGGCTTCCTTGGTTGCGTGCCAGCCCGTTATATCTATGTGGATGCGCTGCCGAGCGTACTCGGCGCCCCGGCGATAGATGGACGGCAAGGCTGCCAACAACTTCAACAGGGCGCCTTCCGCAGCCTTATCGAGATTCAGGTCTGCCAGCACGGGTGTCGGTCGAGTAACAAAGAGAGATTGAACTTCTGCTTCGTTCAGGCCGGTTAGGTTTGTCCGGTACTCACCCAAAAGAGACCAGCCTCCGCCTGATCCGCGTTCGGCTACTACAGGGATACCGGCTCCGCTTAGTGCCTCCATGTCGCGGTGAATTGTTCTTTCGGAAACTTCAAGCTGCCTTGCCAGATTACGGGCAGTCATCTGCCCGTGTGATTGCAGTAACAATACGATCGAGAACAAGCGGTCGGCACGCATAGTCAGGTCCTCGGGGTTTTGGTAGGAATTTTTAAGCGGGAAGATTTTAGCTGAGAAATATGTCAGAGGGTGACATGAATGAGGAGGTAGGGTGATTGGTGATTGGCGATTGGTGATTGGCGATTGACGATTGACGATTGACGATTGGCGATTGGGGATTGGTAAATGGGCGACCTTTGACTTGAACTTTTCGAAAAGTCGGCACCAGTCAGCAATCGCACATCAAAAAATCAGCAACCGCAAACCGCCAATCAAAAATCACCAATCGCAAATCGCAAATCACAAATCCTATGCTGCCTCTTTCCGCAAAAGTCGCTCTTGTCGCCGGCGCCACGCGAGGCGCCGGTCGAGGCATCGCCTGCATGTTGGGCGAAGCTGGGGCTACCGTCTATTGCACCGGACGCAGCACACGAGCTAACCCCTGCACCACGGGTTTCTTTGCGGGGCGGCCTGAAACCATTGATGAAACCGCAGAGATGGTAACCAGCCGGGGCGGCACTGGAATTCCGGTTCGCGTCGATCATCTTGATGAAGCCCAGGTCACAGCGCTAGTTCGCAGAATTCGTCGCGACCACGGTCGCCTCGATGTTCTTGTTAACAATATTTCTGAGGGCGATGTTCATGAGTGGAAACCGTTTTGGAAACTCTCACTCACCCGTTCCTTTGCCATGTTTCAAAACGGAGTTTATTCACACATCATTACGAGTCGTCATGGTGCACCCCTGATGATCAAGCATGGCCGCGGGCTAATCGTGGAGATTGGCGATGGTGACACGCTCGATTACCGGGGGAACCTCTTCTACGATCTGGTTAAGGTCAACGTAAGCCGGATTGCCCATGCCATGGCGGAGGAGCTTTACAAGCACGGAGTTGCTGTAGTTGCTGTCACGCCTGGTTTCATGCGCACCGAATCTATGCTCGACCACTTTGACGTTAGTGAGTCGAACTGGCGTGATGGCGCGAAGAAGGACCCAACTTTTCTAGCTTCAGAGACGCCGTTCTTCGTTGGCCGCGCAGTTGCAGCGCTCGCGGCTGATCCTGAAATCCTCAAAAAGTCTGGAGGGCTATACAGTTCATGGGGGCTGGCGCGTGAATATGACTTTACAGACATCGATGGCAGCCAGCCGAATCTAGCCGAGCATTTCGACTTCGAGGGCCATTTTCAAGCCATGTCTAAGACGGGATTTCGCTGGAGAATACT
>DATKDA010000198.1:0-34656 GCA_035512935.1 Pyrinomonadaceae bacterium
TCAGTAATGATGCCGGCGATCGCGTGGGCTGCGGCAAGCTTCATCGCTTCGTTGATCCGTGAGGCACGGCAAGCAAGCGCCCCGCGGAAAATCCCCGGGAAGCAGAGCACATTGTTGATCTGATTCGGATAGTCAGAACGCCCGGTCGCCATCACTGTCACGAAAGAAGCAACCTCTTCGGGCATAATCTCCGGGGTGGGATTGGCCATGGCAAAGACGATCGGCTTGTCAGCCATCTGCTTGAGGTCTTCAACATTGATAACTCCGGGCACCGACAATCCCATGAACACGTTTCAGCGCCCTTAATACATCCCTGAGAGCCCCTCGCTCTTCGTTAGGATTAGTATGCCGAGCATACCAGTCCTTGACCCAGTTCATGTTTTCGGTGCGTCCCTCATACAAGGCCCCGGATTGATCGCAGCCGATGATATTTTGAACTCCCGCAGCCATCACGATCTTGGTGCACGCCACACCGGCAGCTCCCACACCACTGACGACCACCTTGATATCTTTCATCTCCTTGCCGACGATCTTGAGCGCATTGATCAGGGCCGCAAGCACAACTACCGCGGTGCCATGCTGATCGTCGTGGAACACCGGAATATCGAGTTCTTCCTTCAATCGCTCTTCAATCTCAAAACATCTGGGCGCTGAGATGTCTTCAAGGTTTATGCCGCCAAAAGCCGTCGCAATCGCCTTCACGGTCCGCACTATTTCGTCAGGATCTTTTGTGCTAAGGCAGATTGGAAACGCATCAACGCCGGCAAACTCTTTAAAGAGCATGAAACATTGACTACCTCTATGCCGTCGATATCGCGAACAGCTTCGACAATCTGTTCGCCATGCTGGCTCGAAACAGCGCTCACCGTAATGTCGCGCACAATGTAGTCGCCGCCGGCGCTGACGATATCAATCGCCCCGATGTCACCGCCTGCACGGCCGATTGCAGTTGCCACTTCTCCGAGTGTGCCGGTACGGCTTGAGAGTTTGACGCGTAACGTCAAACTGTAACTCGCGCTGGGTGTGGTTTGCATAGATTCTCTCAGTCAGTCTTATCCAAAAGCCTTTCAATCGCCTTTCGAGTTTCAGGGTCCAGACCTTCCTCCCCGGCAAGTCTCAACGACAGCTTGCCCAGGAGACTATAGATGGCGAGCACCTCCGGTTCCGAGATCTCTTTCAGTGCCGCCATGTGTCTTTTCACAGTAGCAAAATCGCCGCGGCGGAACGTCCCTGTCAGCGCCCGGCCTGGAGGGGCGACAGCGAGGTTCTGCACAGTACTCTGAAGCAGCGGAATTAAAACGCGGCGCGCGCGATTTTCGGCGAGCCCCGAGCGCACAAGCAGCCTCACAGCCACGTCGAAGAGAGCTACAACGTGGCCTGAAGCCATTACCGCTGACGCGTGATAAAGGGACTTGTCCCGTGATTCAATCGAGAAGCTTTGTCCCTTCAGGTCGAAGACGATGGAACGCGCGATCTGACTGGCAAGCTTGTGGCCCTCGATGCAGTAAAATGCACCTCGTAGTTCGGCAGCTCCGGAACGAGAGTCACTCACAGCGATGAGCGGGTGCAGCGAGCCTGTACTGATTCCGGTCTTTGCGATTGGATCCAAAACTTCCGCTGAAAGAGCCCCACTGGTATGCAGGACGGTTCGAAGACCGGATGGGGGTATTTTCAGAGCTGCCAGGGCCTGCGCAACACCTTCAATGTCATCGTCAGGCGTGGCAATGATTATCAGATTAGTGGGTGGAATTTGGTCCAATCTGCGCGCACTCAGCGCGAAGACCGGCCTTCCCAGCAACGTCGCCGCCTTGCGAGCCCGACTTAACCGACGTGAGACCAATGCTTGAATCTGATAGCCTGCCTTTGCGAGGGCTAGGGCCAGAGCAGTTCCGAGACGGCCAGCCCCAACAATCGACACTGAAGGTTTTTTGCGGGCTTTTGGTTTAGTCAAAGGGTCCTCTTTGAAAGCGGCACTCCGCTAGAGACTCGGACGATTTCTAAGATGTTCAAAATCTGCCGGATTTCTTGGGCTTTTCCGTTTCCGTGCATTATAATGGCCGTCACACCGCCTTCGCCAAGATCATGGCGCCTGCTTTGGCTCCAGATTCATTGAACAAGGCGGGATGTTTTCGCGATTAAACGTAGTTTTGGAGAGACGCAACCTTCGAATCAAACCCGCGCATCATAGGTTTCGCCTTCGCAAATAGCGGAAACAGATTGGAAACTTTTTCGTCCCTGAAGCGTCTGAATCACTGTTGAAGGCTTTAAACGTGATGCCAGGCTCCTTCCTTTAGGCCCGGCTTTTTTGTCTTAGGAGGTTTTGAAATGAACCGCTTCTCCCGCGTGGCAACAAGCATGTTGCTCGCAATGTCATTGCTGGCGAGCTCCGTTGTGACTCTTGCACAAACGTCACAAGCCCAGGAGCCAGATAAGAGCAAGGCTCAAAAGACTGCGGAACAACAAGCGCCAGCGAAACCGGCGTCTTCGGGTAAGCCATTATCGGTAAATGAAGACCCGAATATGATCGGCAAGCGGAATATCAACAAGGGCCTTGGCGCCAAGATGGCCGGCTCGACGGAAAAGGAAGTGCGACTCGGACGGCAACTGGCCGCCGAGGTCGACCGGCAGGCGCGTTTTGTCGAAGATCCCCTCATCACAGAGTATATCAATCGTGTCGGTCAGAACATTGTGCTGCATTCGGACGCGAAGATTCCATTCACTATAAAAGTCATCGACTCTGACGAGGTAAATGCATTCGCATTGCCGGGCGGCTTCTTCTATGTGAATAAGGGCCTACTTCTTGCGGCCGACAACGAAGCCGAGCTGGCTGGTGTTATGGCTCACGAGATTGCCCACGTGGCGGCTCGACATGCGGTCGAAAACCAGGCGAAGGGCAGATTGCTCGAGTATTTAGCCATCGGCACTTCTATCTTCCTGGGTGGCGTTCCCGGAATGATCTTTCAGAACACCGCAGGCCTAGGCCTACTTGGCGCATTCATGAAGTTCAGCCGAGGCGCGGAGGAGGAAGCTGACAGGCTGGGAGTCCAGTATATGTATGCGGCGGGCTACGACCCGACTGCGATGGCCACGATGTTCGAAAAGCTGGAGGCCAAGAATAAGAAGAAACCCGGGTTTATCGCTCGCGCGTTTTCTAGTCACCCGGCGCCCCCGGACCGGCGAGCATCGTCTCTGGCACTGGCTGCCAGGTTCCCCGAGCGTGAAGAATATGTGATTAGCACTTCGGAGTTTCAGCGAGTGAAGTCAAGGTTGCTGCGGCTTTCAAATGCGAGGGCGTCTACCGCCGGAGCGCTGCCAGGTGCTGAAGAAGGAGGTCCAGGCCGGCCAACCCTTAAACGCAGGCAGCCTACTATGGACGATTCGACTACAACCCCGGATGGCAGCGAACAAAAACCCGCTGATCAGCAGGGGCCACCAAAACTAAAAAGGAACGAAGTCCCCGAATCCGGCTCGAAGCCAGATACACAGCCACAGCCCTGAGTAAGGCTAAGGGGTAATCACCGGGAAGGCCCCCGCGCGGTCACAGCGCGGGGGCCTTTCTGCTGGAAGGTAAATCAAATTGAGCTTGGCTTGACAATATTCTGAGGGCTTCTGTATTCTAGCCGTTCGCTTTTTAGGTCCTTAAAATAGAGATAGTTAGCCTATGTCAACATACTTCCCCAGCGGGAAGGATCTCGCTGGTAAAAGAAAATGGTACGTGGTGGATGCAGCCGGCCAAACGGTCGGCCATCTGGCGTCTGAGGTTGCTTCAATACTTAGCGGTAAACGTAATCCGCAGTGGACCCCATTTCTCGACATGGGCGATCACGTAATCGTAGTCAACGCGCGGCAGGCGGTGCTGAAAGGCTCGAAGGCAGAGCAGAAGGTTTATCGGCACCATACACGTTATCCCGGCGGTCTGCGTGAGGTATCAGCTAAAGATATGTTTGCAAAGCGACCGGAGCGGGTGATCGAATTAGCAGTCAAGGGCATGCTACCCAAGACCAAGCTCGGCCGAGCAATGAGTAAGAAACTTAAAGTCTACGCCGACGCCGACCATCCGCACAGTGCGCAACGCCCCCACGCCCATTCATTAACCTCGCAGGCAAATCAAAACTAAGAGCCGGAATTAGATAGAGGACGCAATAGCTGTGGCTGAAATACAATATTACGGAACTGGCCGGAGAAAAACGTCAACTGCACGAGTTTACTTACGGCCAGGTGCAGGCGAAGTGTTGGTTAATCGAAAGTCCTTTGACAAGTATTTTCCTAATGAAACTCTGCGCATGATCATCCGCCAGCCTTTGCAGTTGACCGAGACGGCCAACAAGTTTGACGTTCTGGTCAACGTTACGGGCGGGGGCCCATCAGGGCAGGCAGGCGCGATTAGACATGGCATCACTCGCGCATTGATAGAGTTCAATGCAGATCTGCGCCCGACATTGAAGCAGGCGGGACTTGTAACGCGTGATCCGCGTATCAAAGAACGCAAGAAATACGGGCAGAAGGGCGCCCGCAAGCGCTTCCAGTTCTCGAAGCGGTGATATTTTGATAGATCATTTCCGATTGCACAACTGTGGGCCAGCATGCAAGGGCATCGTGCAATTGGAAATCAAAAATCGAAAATCGCAAATTCCCTTGACTCCATTGCCGCGGTTTGAATTGGTTGCTCTTCCAGTGAGAAGAGTCCAGTAAGCCGCGGCGAGTACATTAAACCAATTTACGAAAAGGAGATTAAAGTTTGGTTTCAGTTACGATGAAGGAACTTCTGGAGGCCGGTGTACATTTTGGCCACCAGGTTCGCCGCTGGAACCCGAAAATGAAGGAATACATTTTCGGTGAGCGCAACGGAATCTACATTATCGATCTGCAAAAGACGCAGCGAATGTTTCGCGAAGCAATCGCCTTCGTCACGAATCTCATTGCCGAGGATCGCGGCAAAACCGTTCTTTTTGTGGGAACGAAACGACAGGCACAGGACGCCATTCGGGAAGAATCCGAAAGATGCAGCCAGTATTTTGTGAACCAAAGGTGGCTGGGTGGCCTGCTGACAAACTTCCAGACGGTCCAAAAGTCGATTAAAAGACTCAAGGACCTCGAAGCAATGCAAACTGACGGTCGTTATGAGAAGCTGACCAAAAAGGAGCGCATCAAACTCGATCGCGAGCGGGAGGGTTTGAATAAGAATCTGTCGGGAATTAAGAGTATGTCGAGGCTCCCTGACGCGATCTTTATCATTGATGTAAGAAAGGAAGAGATCGCAGTCGCAGAGGCTAACCGGCTCGGAATACCAATCGTCGCTGTTGTCGATACAAATTGTTCACCGGATGGAATCGATTACGTGATACCCGGCAACGATGATGCGTTGCGCGCCGTTCGCCTGTTTGCGTCACGCATCGCCGACGCGATTCTTGAAGGACAGCAGATCGCCACAGAAGGCGCGGTAGCAGTGGAAACAGCCGCGGTCGACGCTGAGGAAGGCGCCGAGGCAACGACTCCGTCTCCGGAAGTTCCGGCAGTGGCGCCCGCCGAAACAAAGACCGAGGACACGCCGGGAATTGAAAGCGGAACAGTTAACGAGCCGGCCGCTTCTCCGGAAGAGAGTAGCGAGTCTGTGGTCGCGGCGAGTTAAGCTCAGGTAGAAACAAGATTACTCATCGGCGAGCGCAGCCTTTTAGCGGGACTTCCGCCGGGCTGCGCTTTTTCATCACAATCATCCGCGACTGCTTAGTGGCGGTCGCCCGTAAACTCGGATTCGTTTGGGGAGAGATTTGGCATCATGGCAGACATAACAGCGGCCGCGGTTAAGCAGCTCAGAGAAAAAACCGGAGCCGGAATGATGGAGTGCAAGAACGCTCTGGTTGAAGCCGACGGAAACGAAGACCAGGCAATCGACATCCTGCGCAAACGGGGCCTGGCCTCGGCCAAGAAACGCGAAGGTCGCATCGCAGCTGAAGGCATTGTGGGATCCTATATTCACATGGGTGGAAAGGTTGGGGTTCTGGTCGAAGTCAACTGCGAAACGGACTTCGTAGCGCGCGGCGAAGAGTTTCAACAACTGGTTAAGGATATCGCGATGCATATTGCCGCCGCGGAACCGCGATACGTGACACGAGAGGCCGTCCCGGCGGAAGCGCTCGAAAAAGAGCGAGAGATTGCCCGCGCCCAGGCCTTGAATGACCCTAAAAACGCCAATAAACCGGAGCAGGTCATTGATCGCATAGTGGAAGGCCGACTGAACAAATTCTACGAAGAAGCCGTCCTCATGGACCAACCGTTTGTTAAGGATCCTGCGAAGACAGTAGCCGAGATGGTTACCGAGAAGGTTGCAAAGACGGGTGAGAAGATTACAATACGCCGGTTTCAACGCTATAAAATGGGCGAAGGACTTGAACGACGCGAAGAAGACTTCAGCGATGAAGTAGCCTCCCTATTAAGCTAATGGTGTCACAAGGGACTAACTCTGGAACTCCATCTCTCGTCTACAGCCGGGTCTTATTGAAGATTTCCGGTGAAGCACTAATGGGCGAGCAGAACTACGGCATTGATGTGGATGTGGCCCGCACTGTCGCTGAGGAGTTGAAAGCCGTGCATGAGCTCGGCGTACAGGTTGCAGTCGTTGTTGGTGGTGGAAACATCTTCAGGGGCGTTTCGAAGAGTGCCGGCAATATGGATCGATCGGCCGCTGACTACATCGGCATGCTGGCCACGGTGATGAACGCGGTGGTGCTTCAGGACGCGTTGGAAAAACTTGACGTTGACACTCGAGTGATGTCAGCGATCGACATTCCTCAGCTTGCCGAATCTTTTATCCGACGTCGTGCTGTCCGGCACCTCGAGAAGGGCCGGGTCGTAATTTTCGCGGCAGGCACTGGGAACCCCTATTTCACAACCGACTCGGCGGCGGCGCTGCGGGCGCTCGAGATCAGGGCCGATGTTATTCTGAAGGCGACAAAAGTGGAAGGTGTGTACACGGCCGATCCAATGCAGGACGAGACTGCAGAGCGTTACGATGCAATCACCTATCAGCAAGTCCTCGAGCGCCAGTTGCGGGTGATGGATGCCTCTGCAATTTCGCTCTGCATGGACAACAATTTGCCAATTGTGGTCTTTAATATGAGAAAGGCGGGAAATATCAAACGCGTGGTCCTGGGCGATGCCGGGATCGGCACTAGAGTCTCAGTTGGATAACGGAGTCAGCCATGAGTGAGAAAGATGTCATTCGAGAAACGAAGCCGCGCATGGAGTCGACGATCGATGATTTTCGTCGCAAGATCGCTACAGTACGCACCGGTCGAGCCGCCGTCAGTCTCCTTGATGGGGTGATGGTCGATTACTACGGCACGATGACTCCCCTTAGCCAGCTTGCCTCAGTGCATGCTCCCGAGCCGCAGATGTTGACTGTGCAGCCATGGGACCAATCGCAGATTGCGAATGTGGAGAAGGCAATCCGTTCGGCGGATTTGGGTTTGAATCCGTCAAATGATGGCAAGCTGGTCCGTATTCCAATTCCGCCCCTGACGGAAGAGCGGCGCAAACAGCTTGCGAAACAGGTCCATGAGATCGCCGAGGACCATCGCACGGCAATTCGCAATATTCGTCGCGATGCAAACGAGCGCCTCAAAAAGATGCTCAAGGACAAACAGATCTCCGAAGATGCCGAACGCGACGGGCTGGATGAAGTACAGAAGCTGACGAACAGCTACATCGCCAGAATCGACGAACTCACAAAAACTAAGGAACACGAGATTACGAGCGTCTGAAGATATTGCGGGCCTCAAAGAAACATCCCCGCAACACGCAGCGACACCACCGACTTTTTAGTCGAGGGGAGTCTGATTCGGCCTAATAAGAGTACTTCAGCCTAACCAGAAGACACCATTTCAATTCCGCGTTGCAGTCATTAGCTGTGATCGCTGGTCTCCGGTTATATTCTTCCTCTTTGAAACCACTGATGAAACCCCATGAATGTGGCGCCGTAGTTCTCGTGGGAGGCCGAGGAGAGTTCGGTCAGTTCCTACAACATGAAATCCTGCCGACTCTTGGCGTCAGCAGCATAATGTCTATTGACCGCGAAACCCCGCGGGCTACCCATCTCTCTCGGCTTCAACAGGCTCGACATATTGTACTGTCAACCCCTCTAGCAGGTTACGCCGAACAGGCTTGCGAACTCGTACACCACTGCACGCACGTTACATCACCAACCACTTTGTGGCTGATTC
The DNA here is from genome assembly GCA_035512935.1 of Pyrinomonadaceae bacterium. Taxonomy (GTDB): domain Bacteria; phylum Acidobacteriota; class Blastocatellia; order Pyrinomonadales; family Pyrinomonadaceae; genus PSRF01. The sequence continues at coordinate 8,220 of DATKDA010000198.1, forward strand.
CCTCCGTGCAGGCAGGAGTATGGCAGGCGGTCTCGGCAACGCTTGAGAGTGTAGCCAATCCTTTTCTCTCAGCGGTTTTCGTGCATCCGATGTATGGACCCAATGGCTTCAAAGCAATTGAGCCGGAGGCGTGGACTTTTCGAAATATCCTCACGGCCACTGTCGAAGGCGCCCAACATGCGTTAACGGAGGAAGTGTCCCAGATTGCTGCCGTCTTCTATATCAAATTCAATATCCCGACAGTTTCATTCAGTCCAGCGGAGCATGACCGGCTCACCGCATATTCGCAGGGTCTCTCATATTGTGTAGCGCGGCTGATGTTTGAGCAGCCGGAAATAGATGCGCTTGTGAGGACACAGTTGCCGCACCTCTATCACTCCTTTCACGCTAATCACGACCTGATTCTCGATTACCTCCGGATCAATGCCTACATGCCCCGGGTCGTAGCAGCATTTACCGAGTCATGGACCAGGACCCGGCAGAGATCCTGTGCGGATATCCTGGAGGCCTTTGCACAAGCAGACACGACGCTTAATCACGATGCTGATTCCAGGATTCCGACAAAGTGGTACGTGACACTCCGCCGCGCTGCGTGTGAAACAGATTTGATGGTTTGACGAGCGAGGTTCAGGCGAGAGTTTTAAAGCTGCTCAACAAACGCAACCAAGACAGGATGCGCCACGAGGATACGCCACTCCTACTTGCAGATGGAGGCTGGCTCGGGTTGGGATTTGGTTAACCGGACCAGCCCCTCGAATGAATCGAGGGTTACCTGAGGCCCGCCGTTACCGAACTTGCCTGCCAGACGTCGCTCTGATTGATCCGGCGCCGCTGTTGCTACCACACCAAACGGAAAATCGGTTTCTATCATCCCCAGATAAGAGGACAACACCGCATCAAATCCTTTCGTGTCGGAGGGTAGAATCATCTCGACTCTCCCGGACATCGATTTCAAGAGATACCTCCCATTTCTGAGTCGTCCGGTAAACCTCACAGTACTGGTTGTGGCGACCGCGTCCACATCACCTTCGACATTCGAGAGTTCAATTGAACCCTGCGTGTTGGCCACATCGATGCGTCCCCGCGAACACTTCACTTCGACTGGGCCGGCAATCGCAACTATTCGCGCAGCTCCCGTTGAACCGCTTACGCGAACAGCTCCGGTGCTGGTGGCGATCTCGACGAGGCCATTTGTGTTCTCAATTTCAATATTTCCAGAGCGGGTAAATACGTGGGCGCCTCCAACCTGCTTCAACACCACCGTGCTCTGATTGCCAAAAACCTTAACGGAAGTATTCACGCCCACCACTTCAACATCACTCCGGATCACCCTGATCTGCTCGAGTTCGACATACCGCGGAACGTTAACTTCAAGATGGACCTGCAATGTGCGAAACCCGAATGAAGGGGGATGGTCCAGAACGCGTGCGGCGGGGGCCCCTGGAGTTTCGAGATCCGCGTAATCCGCCTTAAGGTACAGTAACTTCCCCGCCCCTGTTTCGTTAACAGAAAGAATCACAACTTCCTCGCCACGATCGCTGATCGCGCGTGCTTCGACTTCGTCCCGGTCCCATCCAGTAACCTTAATGCGACCAGTAGTCCGGTTATCGACAGCTATTCTAAGAGGCCGCTCAACGGCGACTTCAGCGCGTCCAAACCTCCGCTCGCGAGTCTGCGGGGGTTCCGGAACCAAAGGAGGAATTGGCGCCTGAGCCAACACCGGTTCCATCAAAGCCAGCAACATCAAGATCGACTTGCCAAGTAGGGCAACGCTCAACTGTTTTACCATTTCATCAAGGCCTCAAAACGACTTCTAATAACCTGTCATCTCTCTCATTACTTCAACTTTACGAGCATAAGCCGTCAGCATGTAGTGAACGGCCATCGGATCCTCGGGATGTTTGCGCGCGGCCTGCCGAGTAGCGGCAATATTGCGATCAATCGCTGCCAAGGTCTCCTCAAACTTCAATCGCGCCTCAGGCGTAAGGGTCGGTTCTCGCTCCGCAACACGGCGAGAAAGAATCGCGATGGCCGCCAGGTATTTCATTTCGGCCTCGCGCACCAACTGCTGTGGAGATGAAGGCTGACTTCTTTTCAGTTGCGTTCTTTCGGACCGGCGCGGCTCAGTCCGAGGGGTTGATTGCATTTGGGGAGTGCTTTCCTTCTGCTCAGGTTCGCGGCCGGACTCCCTAACGGGCTCGACCATAACTCGATGTTCATCCGCGGTGGCCAACGTCTGTTCGGGCGACATCTTGTTCGCCGTGCTCATGAACTTTGCAGTTGCTAAAACCGCCAGCAGCACAAGCGCTAGCGTCACCGGAATGCTGATCCGTGGCGCCGCAAACAATGCAATTAACCAGGAAGTGAAGCTTTGTCGTTGGGTAGCTTCTGCGAGACGCGACCGCACACCGCCCCACAGCGCAGGGTCGAACTCGAGGCGGCGTTCATAGTCCACATAAACCTCGTTCTCGGCATGCAGTCGTCGTAACTCAGCGGCGCACGAGGGACAGTCGTCAAGGTGTAACTCGAGTTGAGCCGCCGTTTCGAAATTGAGTTCGTGGTCAATGTAGGCATCGAGAAGTATCCCGGCTTGTTTACACTGCATCTATCTCATCTCCATAAAGGGTCTGATTCTGCGGCGCACTTGAGAGCGGGCGCGGTGAAGGTCCATTTTTACTTTAGCGATTGAGAAGCCGGTAATGGTGGCGATCTGTTCGTAGGTTTGCTGCTGAAACACTCGCAAGATGAATACAGTTCGCTTGTCTTCATCCAGCGAAGCCAGCGCAGCACGGATCGCAAGGCTCAACTCTTTTTGCAATAACTCATCTGCAGGTGAATCACGTGGATCTATTGCTTCGACGACCGAACCATCCCGCTGTTCAAAGCTATCTTTGCGGCGGGCTCGCAGCGCTTCCCTGGCGACGTTCCGTGCAATCCCGAAGAGCCAGGTCGAGAACCTCGTCTTGTCACGTATATACCGAAGCCGCTTGAAGGCACGCACGAATGTTTCCTGGGTCAGTTCTTCAGCCAGATCGCGCACGCCTACAAGGGCGTGGGTAAAGCTCAACACGGGCCGACCATATCTTAGGAAGAGCAAGCGAAATGCCTCCTCGTCACCGGTACGGGCGCGCTCAATGAGGTCCTCGGGGCTTTTCATCCGCGCTCCGGCCGGACTCGCTTGCAAGTCACTTAGTTCTATCGCCGGTTGTTCTGTCATCCGGGCAGGGTATGCTCCGATCTCGGGATTGCCGTCCATCGTATTGAACGACCAGACGACTTCATCTGTTTCTCAAATCAAGAACCATCCCGCGATACAGTCCTTTGTACAGGAGGTTCGCCAGAACCGGATTCAAGCTCTTCAGCCGGTTATACTGCGCGAGCGCTTCACCTCGTTGTTTGAGTGCCAGTTGCAAAACGCCGAGATTGTAAACAGCGTCAGCGTGCCGTGGATCTATTCTCAACGCCTGCTGAAAAGCCTCTGCACTCTTTCGGTAGTTTCGCTTGTAGGAGTGGGCCACACCAAGATTGTTGTAGGCCTCGACATAATCCGGCCTTAACGTGATGGCCTTCTCCAGATGTTTGAAAACTCTTCCATAATCTCCGGCTTGAGCGCTGACGAGGGCCAGATTTCGGTGCGCCTCGGCCCACCCGGGTCTCAACTCAAGTGCTCGCTCGTAGGCGACAATCGACTCACTGGTTTTCCCGGCATCCGAGTAGGCAGCCCCGAGATTGTTGAAGGCCAGCGCGTAGCCAGGCTGAAGTTTGACTGCCTCTTTTAGAGAAGCAATCGCTAACTCTACTTCGCCGAGGTGGTAGTACTCGGAGCCAAGGTTACAGTGGGCGGCGCTGAAGTCAGGTTTTAGTCGTATCGCTTCCTTAAAGTGTTCTATTGCCTCATTGCCACGGCCCAATGCCGAGAGCGCGCTCCCCAGATCGTTATAGGCTTCCGGATAATCGGAAGAGATTACGATTGCCCGCTTGAATGAGTCGATCGCAAGTTCATACTGGGCCAATTCATATTGTCGAATACCCTGAGCGCGATACTCGGCCGCTTCAAGCCGGGAGTTGAATCTCTGCCCAAGCCCGACAATCGTCATGAGTTGCAGCACTAACACCAAATGGACCATTGTCAATAGACGTTTGTGATTCATCGCTTTCTCTCCGCTGGCCGGGTTGGTTCGGGAGTAAGTGACAATCGCAAACGAAAGGTTTCAGAAATGTTTTTGTGAGCACGCGGGCGGGGGAAAAAAAAGGCCGCCCTGTTAAGGCGGCGGCTGACTGTCATTTGATAAAAACCTGGGAGTCGATTCTAACTTTCGGTTTTCAGGCTCAATTGGGCTAGTTGCGGGTTGGCTGTTTTGGTAATTTTGTAAGGTTTGCCTCGAATTTCTAGGATTCGAGGTGTGATACTAACATCAAGGGAAGCGGTCTTCAGATTGTCAAGCCACCCTCGTTGGAAATAAGTGCCTTCTATAATGAGCCCACCACGGATACGCGCTAAGGCGTATCGGTTATCTCCTGGAGCCAGGAGGTAGAACTCTTCAGGCTCAGTAACGCCCGTAACCTCGCCAATACGGTCGTCAACCAAAGCAATGATCTTATTGCGTAAGCATACTACATCATACTTCGGATCATCGGTCCAGACGGCTCGTGACCGAACAATGTACAGGTCCAACTTTTGGCAGATCCCTCGAAAAAAAGCCTTAATAGCAGTCTTCATGAGACCCGGAACCTCTGCAGCGCCGTAACAAGAGCCTATCCAGGTGATACGAACACCGCTGCAGACATAGTACGGCCCACGGTAAATATTCTTCCAGCGTCACTTCAGCACGAGCATTCAACTCCCGTACGGGGATCTCAGACGGAGATCCATCATAATTGAATTAGGAAGAGGCCGCCTTAGAAAGGCGGCCTAAAAATCACCAGTACAAGTACAGATTTATGGAATCGCGAACACGTCGTCGTCGAGCGGTTGGTTGAGTTTGACTTCTTTCACATTGTACTCGGCAAAGAATGTTCCCTGCCGCATCTCGAGTCGTTGTGTAAAGGCCGTTGGCACCAGCACACCATCGACCTCCTTCATCTTCCTGTTCTCGGTGCCGAAGATGTAGCCTCGATATGGGATAATAAAACTCACCACATGTCCTTTGACCGGATCGACATAAAATTCGGTGACATTACCTTCGAGATCCGAGATCCGAAAGCCGCGCAGCTTCTTCTTATCAGGAAGCGCAGTAACCGTGTAGCCTGGTTGATCGAACTTGCTGAGCACCGACAATCCAAACTTGCTGAGCGGTGGCAGCTCGACGCCGGGAAGCGAACTATAGGATTGCTGCCCGTCGTAAACCTGCTTGAAGCTGATTGCCGGCGGTGCAGAAACTTCCAGCCGCAGTCTTTCGCCGGCAGTAACCATCACGAAGCCGCCCGGAATCGATTGGGTTGAGTTTGGCGCGTAGAGATTTACCGAGCCGCGCAGCACCATACTGTTAAGTGACTTAAACTTCTCACCACCATGAGCCGCGACGGCAGTGCGCGCAAGGTCTATTGGCGTAGTAGCCGCATTAATAGCAGGGCCCGTCCGACTCTTATCAGTTGACGCCGATGCTGCTGGTCCTTTGACATCACTCTGCGCCACACCTGTTGCGGGTAACAGCGCCAGCGCCAAAAGAAGGGCTGTGTAGTTCCTGTTCATTAGAAATTGAATCTCACCTGGGCAGTCACGCGACGGTTTCCGCCCGACCCACCACCAAAACCACCAAATCCACCGAAGCCGCCGCTGAGTGAAAGCGACTGACCAAAAAACGGTGAAGAGAGATTGCCCTCGGGCGGCGAAAGGTTAACGCGATTCAGGAGGTTCTGGAAATTCACCGAGAACTGCATGCTGTAACGCTTTGCTTCAGCCGTTCCGCCCGGGCTAAAGCCACGGCCGCCACCACCACCACGAACTACAGCTCCGCCGCGACCGCCGCCGCCACCACCAGGTATTCCACCCCGAGGACCAACTCGCCCTGCACCGCCTGGGCCACCGCCATCTTGACCGGCACTGCTTTCCCGATTTGACGGCAGGCTTCCGAAACTCCAGGTCTTGCTGATACGAAGATTCACTGAGACCGACCCAGGGCCTTCACCAAAGTTACGTGGGATCATCGGCTCTCCTGTGGCTGGCCTAAGATTAAAATTTCCAAATGGCGTACAGACAATATTCACTGGCGGGTTGTTGCAATCAATCCCCTCTGGCGCGAAGGAGGGGCGCTCAGTAAACAAACGGTCACCATTAGTGTCCTGACCAGTTGTTATGTTGAAAGGCCGGCCCGAAGAGATAAAGACCAGGGGATTCAGGCTAACGTTCCACCACGGCAAATTGATGGTCCCAAAGAAGTTGAAGCGATGGCGAACATCAAAAGCCGCGCGGCCATATTCGCCACTTAAGTCGAAGGAATTGGCCGGAAAGAGTCCATCGGTGTCGTTTTGAGTTTTGCTCAGCGAATAACTCGAAGAGAAAGAGATCATCCGGTTGAAGCGATTGTTGAAACCAACAAACCATTGATTCTGATCAAATCTGCCGGTCGATTCGTATTGGTAGATCTCTCCCACGTTCCCGAAAGGTCGATCGCCTCCGGGATTGCCTGGCGTGAGCGTCCCCGGCAACGGCGCGTTTATATTTCTCGCGCGGATCACGTTCCGGATATGAATCGTGTAGAAACCTGAATAGACAGTGAACCGGTGGGGCAGTTGGCGCTCGACCTGGATGCCGCCGAGATAAACCGTGGGAGCTTGCAGATCTTCATCGACTCGCCAGGTCACCTGACGAGCAGCAGTGAGACCAGCAAGCGGGGGCAGGTTCGGGAAGACATCCAACGGGCTTGCCTGGGGCGGCACAAAGACACCGTTTTGGAAGAGAGGCGACTCGCTTATAAAGAACTGTTGTTGTCTGGCGCCGTCAAAGCGAATCGCCTGTAGAGTCGAATTTTCACTGAAGCGATTGTAGAAGATGCCGCCTCCGCCTCGTATCACCATCTGAGGCGGACGGGTGCTGTCGGCAGCGCCAGGTGACCACGCGAAAGCTGCCCGAGGCGCCAGATTGAAGTTGCTGCTGATGTTGGACTGGTTCTCGTACCGAAGGCCATAGCTAAAAGTCAGATTTGGTCGAACGCGCCAATCATCCTGAGCATAAACTCCCAGATCGATCTGGTTGATTGAAGCCTCGGGATTGCCGGCAGAGATACTGAACTGAGATGGGCCACCACCAATGGCACGAATTTCGAGTGGAGTCAGCCCGAGCCGCTGGCCCAACAGCGTCCGGCGATAGCGCTCGAGACTGTCGACGAAGACCGGCGCGGCCCCGGCGACAGGCTGATTGTTTGCATCCAGCACGGGCACAAATCCGCCGGTAAATACATACGTGCCGCCAAAGTTGTTCGCATTCGAATCGGTCAGACGGACACCACGCATCCGGCCGCCAAACTTCAAGGAATGATTCCCCTTTTGCCACGAGACAAAATCCTGTAGCTCCCAACGACTCTCGGTATTGAACACCTGGCCTACTTGTGAACCTCCACCAATGAAGGCGCTGCTTACGTTCAATGTCGGTATTGAAGAATCACCCAATCTTTCTGAGACCTGACGGGTAAACTGAAAGCGCACCTCGTTAATCATCGAGGAATTGAGCACCGCCGTCTCGGTAAATTGAAAAGTATGCTGATGGTTACCCATCTCATAGGCTCGCTCAGGCAGGGAAAAGTTTCCAATGCCGGCATTCAGCGTGCTCGATCGGCTGTAGCTGTATCGACCTATGAGAGTGTTGTTCTGATTGATCTGGTAGTCGAAGCGCGGACTGAAGCTCAAGTTTCGGCGGGGCACTACTACACCAAAGCCAAGGTTCACTCGATCCAAATTGGGATCGAGGATGGTCGCCGTGATGATGTCGTTGTCGTCAGTTTCTCGACGATGAAAATCAAAAAAGAAAGAGGCTTTCCCTTTGACAATAGGACCGCCAAAGTTGCCTCCATACTGCCGCACCTGGAAGGGAGTCCGGCTCTCCGAGAATGGATGGCGGGAATTCAAACTTTCGTCTTCGAAGTTAAAGAAGGAGCTGCCGCGAAAACGGTCGCTCCCTGGTCGGGTCAGGATTTCGATACGTCCGGAAGGTTGATCGTTTTCGGCGGCGAACGGGTTCTGATTGATCCGGATCTCACGGATTGCTTCTCTCGGCGGCATCCGCCCACCGGAAAAACCGTCGATAAATATTTGCCCGCCGTTGGGTCCAACCGACGGACCAGCCAAGGCTTGGAGCGCGGCGGCAAGTTCTTCCGGATCATCCGGTAAGGCATCAAGGTCCTTACCCGTAATTAACGTCTGGTTGGCATTGTTCGTAGCTTCCGTGCTCAACGGGGTCTCAGCAGCCACGGTTACGCGTTCTTCAATAGTAACCCTGAGAACAATATCAAAAGTTTCTCGTCCGGCGCCGAGCTCAACCTCACTCTCCTCGAAAGAGAAACCCTCAGCCGAAGCCTGGACGAAATATTTTCCCGCGGGCAAGCCGCTAAATTGATAAACGCCTTCACCGTTTGTGGCCGTGTTTCTCTGGCTTCCGTTGGCGTCGGTAATTGTTACCGTCGCGCCCACTATGGCGGCGCCGAGCTCATCAGTGATGAGGCCGCGCAGTGATCCTCGAGTCTGCTGCGCAAAAATGAAAACTGCTGATAAGAGGGCAACGAGACCGATGCCCAGACTTTTTCTACAAATGCTCTTCAAGGATTGACTCTCCTGTGAATGTAAAGAGATTAAGTGTTCATTCAGTTGTTAGGTTTGAAAAGTTTTATGGCAAGCCGATACCGAACTGGGGAATCCCCGAGCCCAGCCCGGCTGACGGGTTTGCAACCTGTCCCCCGGCCTGTTGCGACTGTCTGGCTGCCATCATATTCAAAAGTGTTTCGGCGCCCGAGACCAACGTGATAGCTGTTAGTCGCGATGGGTCCGCGCCTTTCGTGCTGGAGACGATTATCGTGTCGCCTGGTTGAACCTCGGCCACCGAGATAATGGGGAGCCGTTCAAGCATCTCTTGAATATTAAATCCGCCTCCACCTGCCATTCGCATACCACCGCCACCTGGTCCCCCTGGAGCTTGACGAACTGCTCCTTCTCTCTGTCCCCGGCCCTGAGCGCCACCTGCGGCGGCGCTACCCCCAGGACCACGCATCATCACGGCGCCCATTTCTCCTGGAGGAGGGAATTTTCGTAACACGGCATCCTGCTTGATAACAACAGTCAATGATTGCTTGTTCTGGAGATCCTCGATCGTGATTTCACCTGACTCAGCGTTGATGGCTGAAACCTTACCCGCGACCGTCTGAAAGGATCCCGTAACAATCTTCTCAGGCACGAATCGATTCTCTTCAGCGTTGCGCTCGCCAAGCGCCCGCAATTGATCACCCACCTTTAACTCGTCGAAGCTACCCGACTTTGCATCGGCGAACCTGATTGAATCAGGAGCATAACGTCGCATCTCAACATTCTCAGTAACAGGAATGACAACGGCCTGCATTCCCGTCATGGTCCGCGTTGAGATCGTGATCTCCTTCTTCTCAGCATCCAGTGCGCGGATCTCGCCGAGAATTCCGCGGCGTCGCCACTCCGCACGCTCTTCTTCCTGCTTTTTGGTTATGTCGGCCTTGGTCATGATGATCAAAGCCGTAGCATTAGGCACGGATCGTTGATCGTCTCCTACTCGGCCTCGGGCCCATACCCGGTCGCCCTCACCAACATCGGTAAACGCGACTGTGGTGGCGTTTGTAAGATCCTTTGCCCCCGGCGCCAACCGCATATAAATCGTCTTTTCACCTAGCGTAACGCTAACGAGCGAACCGGCATCGGTTTTGATGATCAGTTGCTTTGTCGTCGCGTCGATCGCCTTCACTTCACCAATTGCCCCATTTGGAGTAATTCCCGCATCTCGCTCGGTTTGAGGGGCTTGCCCCAGGGCGTCCGCCGCGAAAACAAAACCACCCAACGCAAACACTAAAATCAGCGCTCTCATCACTTCTCCATCTTTACGTCTTAAAACCAGGACCCGCGAAGCTTAGGATTTGGGGCGTTGACAGTTCCCCCTCCCTTAAGACACCGTCCCGGCTCATCTGGTTACGCTTTGGCTCCATGAAAAGTTTTTTCGGAAAGCGGTCCTTCCACTCTGTGTACTGAAAAGTTGCAGAAATACGCCTTCGTCCGGCGAACCGGAAAGCTTTGGATGCGCGAGCACCCCGTTTGGACTGAAATTCTTGCCGTGCGTCTCTAAACACGGCCCCAACCGGCTCGGTAGCGCGCAGTAAGGGCCAATCCCAGACTCAGGATGAGAACTACACCCACAAAGACGGGCCAGACGTAAGGAAGAGAAGTGAGCGTGATCCAGAAAGTGGTACCCAACAAAAGAGCCACCGATTCGGAATTCTTGCTCGCCTGAAAATACCTGCGCTGCAACCATCGCCCGGTGGCGGCGTAAATGACGACCCGGCCAAAGATGCCAGCAATGATCAGGAGCACGAGCGCCAGCCCCCCAACTAAAACGCTAAATGGTGCTGGTAAAAGCCACAAGCTCGAGGGAATGCCGACCGCCATCACAAAAGCTCCCAGGACTCCAATGACGGCCACGCGCAAACTGGTTAGCTGAAGACGGGCTACACCACGACTTACCGTTCCGGGCATGGCCGCGGTGAGACCGAGCGAAACAATAAACCAGAAGAGCACAACGAGAATTCGCAGTCCAAGGTATCCAGGGGACCACCGCGGTGTCAGGAGACTTGTCGGGTTGCGCATCAGCTCGCGAAGTTCCTGCTCATAACCCGCGTACATCATTGTCATGCTGTCGGGCTCCCGATCCGGCGCGGCATCAAGGTGGCTGTAGGCGCCACCCAGGACAATAACGTCTCCTCCGATCCGAGCACCTGCCGTCTGAATCACGGACCCGCCAATTGCAGCAACATCACCCTCAACCGTGCCTTCGACAATGACGTCGCCACCAAAGGAGATGGCCCCGTGCTTCACCACACCTTTGATCCGTATCGATTGTCCCATCCCAAATACGGTCGTGTCCTTAACGCCTGTAATCACCAGGGCAGTTGGGTCACCGACCTCTTCACCTTTGCCTTGAGCATAGATCGCGCCTCCAAACAAAAACAGCAGAGGGATCAGGGTCGCAAGCTTTAGCCCTACTCCAGCAAATAATTGGGCCCGCGGCAGGAGGAGCAAGCTATTCGGTATCTGTAGACGAGCGATAGCCATACCAACACGCAAACTCATTCCATTACGCGCGTTCGGTGATAACTGGCAATTAGAAGGGAAAGCAACAGCACGGCGAGGATTAGCAGGAGGGGCAATATGCCAGGAAGCTGTGCTTGCAGAATGAGAGACTTGCCCACAACTCTCGAGATGACAGTGGCGCTAGCGGCCGTATCGTAGAGAGTGCCGGCCGCAAAGCTCGTCAGGGTGGTTGCCTTGGTAAAGAGGGCGGTGAAGGTAGATCCAATGAACTCACCGGCAGCGGCCCCAAGCAGCACGAAGGCTGCCAGCCCTAATAGAACGCAGAGTTGCAGAGCTCGTTTGTGTTCGGCGCGGTTACGAACTCCGCTCATGTCGCTCTCCGCATAAGCCGCCACCCGCTGAGCGAAATCGTCGGGAACCGAATGGTCCGGCACTCCTCCGGCAAGTACCGCATCCAGTTCACAAAGAAACAGACGCTGCGCCCTCAACTCGGACGCACACGACAAACAGCTCTCGAGATGCCGTTCCAGAACAGAGCGCGACTCAGAATCCAATTCGCCATCTACATAGGCGGCAATCTGTTCTTGTTGGCAAATACTGCTACTCATCAGTCAGCCCGTTACATTCCCGTGATTCCCCTGAGTGCAAGCTGCTGGCGCATCAACTCCCGAGCGCGAAACAGGCGATTCTTCACTGTTCCGAGTGGCAGGCCCGTCACCTCAACGATCTCCTCATAAGTGAGATCCTGTGAATGCCGCAAAATGATCAGTTCCCGATAGGGAACCGGCAACGAACCCACTACGGCTTCTATTTCGAGGCGCCGCTCCGCTCGTTCACTTTCCTGCTCTGGAGTGAGATTCCCGCTCTCGATCGGCAGTTCGTACTGATCGCCCTCGCTCTCCTTGACCAATGAATGCTCGCGCACTGAATTCCGCCGCAAGTGATCCACGGCCGCATTATGCGCAATCTTGTAGATCCAAGTCGAAAACTTGAACTCCGGGCGGTAGCGAGCCAGCGAGCCATAGACTTTAATAAAGATCTCCTGAGTTAAATCAAGCGCCGCCTCGTAGTCGCCTACCATTCGGTAAACATAGGCCGAAATTGGACGCTGATACCGCCTGACCAGTTCTTCAAAGCCCCTGTCAGCACCGCGAATCGATGATTCCACCAGTTCGCGATCCGTCACCAAACTAAGATCTTTCAGGGCGATTGCGCTTGCGTTCATGTTCATGTTCATGACGCTCGGGTGTTACGTTCCGAGAAAGAAAAATGTTTCACCGGGCTGCCGATTACGCTAATCAGTTGAAAGTGTGGCAAGTCCAGCCGGGGCCGCAATCTGATCGAAAGTCAAATCCCTCGTAGGCAGTTCGAGACCAAGGTCTTCTGGCTCCAGCACGCCGAGATTCAGTCCAAGCGTTGCGTTCACGAGGTTGGCGACGCGCTCCCTCCCTAGTCCTTCGCCGAGGACGAGGAGACTTTGCAGCGGAACAGCAGGGGTCTCACTCTGTCCACCCCGCCGTTCCTGATAGTAGAGCAGCAACCGATAGAGTTCATCTTCGCACTCGTCACGCTCGCAGTAAACGCTACGCAGTATGAATGGCTGCCCTGCCCTGACAATAAGTGCTGTGAAACCTTCGCCGGCAGTGCTGATCAGGAGAGAGTCTCCGGCGGAAGCCATGCGGCTAAGCCAGCGGGCCTCGCCCACATGCCGGGGGACCACCAAACCTACGCGCCACCCCAGACTCCGAAAAATCTCTTCATATTCGGCAAGCACCGTGGCACGAACGGCCGTGGCTAAATAGCGTTCCTTGCCGTTCTCGGGCTCGAGCCGGATCGTCGATATTGACAATTCTTCCGGGGGTGAACCGAAACCTCGTTCAAGCTTCCATCGCAAGACTTCATCGAGTTCAGCTCCTACTTGTGTCTCAAGTGTAATGATGAGAGTTCGTGTAGTCGCTTCGGGCAGAGTCGCCGACCATCGCTTCTGGTTAAGCAAACCCGCGCTTCTGCTTAACTCGCGCAGCGTGTTCGCCAATTCAGCGGGATCAAGAAGATTAGGTTCATCGAATCCTGGCTTTATAACCGAGTCACTGAGACCAATCGTCGCAGCCCGCCGCAGAGTGTACGCGCCACCACGACCACGCGACAGATCGACTATCGATGCCCTTCCCTTTTCCAAACCGAGAGCCACGGAAGGGTACCAGGGGCTGACGAGTCTCGAGAACAGATTCATCAATAAAAGTTGTTAGGGAAACTGCGCCTCAAAAATCTCTCTAACCGGTCACCAGTCGCTGTATGGCGTGCCTTCAGACGAGATGTCTCCGGAGTTGCTGTGAACGTCGATAACGCCCTGGGCGCCGTCAGACGAGTTGGGATCGTCGCCTGTAGTGGTAACCCAATCCTTCTCACCGGTAAAGGGATCGACTGGAAGCTCTCGCAGGTAGCCGGAGGAAACCAGTTCCTCCAACGATTGCGGAAGCTCTCCCTTGTCGGCAGCATACTGATCGATCAGGGACCGCAGCTTGAACAGATTATCGCGCAGGACGGCCTCGCGCGCAGCCATGATGGTTCTTTGGTACTGCGGTAGGGCGATTGCTGCGAGAATGATGATGATCGTAATTACAATCATCAACTCCAGCAGCGAAAACCCCTTTGCATCACGACCCGGAATACAAAATTGCCACAACGGTCTTCTGCTTGGCCGGCGATCACCAGTCACTGTACTTCTCTCCATTTAATGCGGTCCCGTCCGACTTTGACCGGACATCAAAGACATTCTCACCGCCCCACGATGTGGAGCCGGCTTCATCGTAACTCGAACGCAGGTCCCATTCAGCTTTCCCAGTCATTGGATCGATGGGCAAAGACCGGAGGTACGATTTTTTCTTCGTGGCGAGCGCGTCTGATGTTGCTGCGTCCAAAGCCGTTACGGCAAGGTTACCCCGTTGGCCAAGTCCTGCGGCGCCATAGGGAACCACGTTCACCCCGTCAACCAGCGTCTCGAGATCCGGTGGAAACCGATCAGGGTTATCCACTCCAAAGATTGTGCAGTCCGAAATTACCACCTTGACTCTGGGATCGATGGGCGCCTGCATCGTCTGCTGTCCGCCTTGCTGCGGCACACCCAACTGGGTAGCGCAGGGGGAACGTACTGCTTCGCGATGAAATTGATCTATCGCTTCCCGCATGCTCCGTAGCGCCTCACGCAACTGCTGTTCTTTTTGACGTTTCACAGCAACCTTGACAAGGGGCATAGCTCCGAGCGTGAGAATAGTCATCACCGTGATGGTAATAACCAACTCAATCAGACTGAAACCTTGCGCACGGGAAATCGGTCCGGTCGAAAGAGCTACGCGGCGACCAGCAAGCCAACTTCTCATCGCCGTGTCGCCGCGTGTTCCAGTCTGTTGTGTCAGTCTGTTTGCCGGCTTAATCATCTATTCCTGGACTGCAGCGCGTCCCTGTGTCAACTCAAGAACGACGTCGCGAGCGTCGATGGCTACAACATGCATCGATTCTTTAGCAAAAGAGAGTCCGGCATTTCCACCTGCCAACCCTTCCACATCGATAAATACCAGCGTCCCCATTCCTCGCAATGGACCAGCGCCATTCATTGTCGAGATAGAAATCAAGCAGAGACCGCTCGGATCGATCGACTGGGTAAACCCCGGAGTCTTGAAAGCCCCGTTGTTATCGCCAAACAGATTGCCGGCCGAGATGTTCTTGACTCGAACGATCCTTGGATCGAATCGCAGCGCCAGCACAGCAAGTTCCAGAGGAACATCCGACTTCAGTTCGATGGCAAAACGGCGCGTTTCACCAATGTTCAGGATCTCAACTCCCGGCGTAAGACTGATGGTAGCAACTCTCGACCCGGGCGTAGCCGATACCGCGGTTTCAATCGGGCTGGGCAGGCTGGTAAGAGCGGCATTTTGCGTACGGGCACTACCAGTATTAAGTGCTGCAACCTCAGCCGCAGATTTATCACTAACCAGAGGTTTCGGCGCAGGCACGAATTCGGGCAGTTCATCTACGACCGCGTTCGACTTTGTTGTAGCCGTCTGGCTTGGGGTATTAGTCGAAACATTTTGAGCGGGCGCTTCTTGACGAGCGGTCGCCGCTGCCGCTGCCGACAGCTCTGTAAGGCGGTTCGGCCGAGCCTGGGTGGCTGGGGCTCCTTTATCAAAAGGTGCAGGCTCAACGTCCGGGATCTGGACCACTACATTCCGCGGAAGCCGGCGGGCGGCTGCTAGTTGCTCTTCGCGATCAGCTTCCCTGATCATCGCTTCGAGGGACCCGGTGGTAGGCGATTGCAGCGTACCGCTGGGACGCATCTCTTCATCGCGAGGGGTGACCGCAGGGGCTCGAAGCACTCGAGGAGTTACCGCGATCACAATGTCCACCTGCCGATCGTCGCGTGTTGGCGCCGTGAATAGCCGCCCAAAAACCGGGATAAGCCCGAGCAACGGCAGGCCCTTCCGCCCGCTTGACTCGATATCCTGGGCAACACTGGCCAGCATCATGGTCCGATTGTTTTGAACTCTGGCCGTTCCAGTGATAGTGCGCTCTGTGAACGTCGGGGTCAGAGTGCCGGCGCCCAGAACATCCTTTGATTCAATCGACATCTTGACCTGGACATCCAGGTTGGGGAAGACCTGAGGCGTGAACTTCAGTGTCAGACCTGTTGGTTCATAATTGATCACTGGAAAGCCGCCGCTCGGAAAGATGTTCCCGGTTCCCTGTTGCGGCTGGCCCGTCTGAACGCCAAAAGGATAAGCCTGGGCTGTTTGCACGGGAACGCGTTGCCCGATTCGCGCCTGCGACTCTTCACCGTTGAAAGCATGCACCTGTGTAGAGGCAATCAGTTTAGTGCGGTTGCGGGACTGAAGGGCGGCTAGCGACGACGAGGGGAAGACGAGCGCAGTTCCGAGCGCGGTCGGCATTCCTACCGTTCCCGTAGCGCCCTGCAGAATCGAAAATCCGCGCTGAAGACCACCAAGATTCGTCAAGGTTGTGTCTGTTCCAAGCTGGTTTCCGAATTGCATGAGATCCGTGCGTGACACCTCATAGATGTTCACATCCATGACGACCTCTGCGCGATCTTTGTCGACGCTGCGTAGAAGCTCGCCTATCAACCGCACATTCTCCGCAGTATCCCGCACCGTAAGGCTGTTGGTATCAAGGTCAGGAACGACGATTGTTTGCGGACGTCCAACTGATGGCGGAATTGCCTGCTGCACCAGCGTGCGCGCCTTGTTCGGGTCGGTATTCGAGAGAAAGAAGGTTCGCAAAACAAGTTGCTGATATTGCGGCCGCCTTGTCTGGTCAGCAACCAGGATCGTTCTCCGGCTCAGCTTCTGGAAGAAAAGATTCTCCTGTAAGAAAACATAGTCGAGTGCTTGAGCAGTTGTTACTTCACGAAGATTTATGTCGATTGAGCGGGACTGGCTAAATGACTGACGGTCAAAAACCACATTAAGACTCAGTTGCTCGGCAAGGCTACGAATGAAAGACTTGAGATCCCCGCTGAAATTGATCACCCGAAGCTGTTCGACTCGCGGGGCCGGCAGCGAATCCTGTGGGGCGCCCGCACCTGGTTCGAGGTCGTTGTCCAGATAGTCATTGTTATCTGCGCCGTTACCACCACCTGGCGGGGCCGTCCCATCCTTAACGCTCTGTAGACGCAGCATTCGCTCCATCTCTGAGACAGCTAGCCCATTTACGGGATCGTACCCGTAAGCCTGGCGAAATGCGTTATAGGCGCCAATGTAGTCTCTCTGTTCTGCAAGAGCGCGGCCCTGCTGCATGTAGGCCTGCGAAGCGTTGAAGCTGGCCCGGCGAAAGTGCAGTTGGTACTCCACATTCGAGGGGTTAGCGGCTACCGCCAAGGTAAACTCTTGCGCAGCCTTCTCCCACTGCTGTGCCTTCTCATACTGAAGCCCTCGCTTGAAGTTCTTCTCGCCTTTCTTAGCGAGAGCCGTCGCCGGAACAGCAAGGAAGCAAAACGTGAGCAGTAGCGAAACGAATACGCGGGCTTTCATATTGATTCTCATGACGATCTCTTTCGCGGGGAGGTGGATAGTTCTAAGCCAAGCACCGGGAGTATAATGCCGCTGGCCAAGTCAAGATGCAAGAGTTCGTGCTCCCGTTTTCTTACACGCAGCCAATAAATTTCAGTTCCTTAAAACCCAGCGGGAAGCGGTGGGACACACTCCCCCACCAACAGGTGGAGGCATTATAGCCGCAACTAAGCGGTAGTGCTAACCTCTTCGACAAAAGTTACGCGGTTAATTTCATGCAGGGTTGATACGCCTGCAAATACTTTTTTCAGGGCCGACTCCCGCAGGCTCGTCAAGCCTTCGGCTTCCGCTGCGCGGCGGACCTCGGATCCCGGCCGCCGCTCGACAATCATCTCGCGAATATTGTCGGAGAGATCCAGTAGTTCATGAATCGCCGTTCGACCGCGGTAGCCGGTGTGATTGCAGGAATCACAACCTACATTTATAAAGAAAATCCTGCCCTGATGCTCTTCAGGCCTCAGTCCCGATTCGATTAGTTCCTCAGGTGTGGCCCGATGCTGGCGCTTACAGTAGGGGCAGAGCATCCGCACGAGTCGCTGGGCCAGAACACAATTCAAACTCGACACAAAGTTGTAAGGCTCAACGCCCATGTTAAGAAATCGGCCGATCACGTCGATAACATTGTTTGCGTGCACGGTAGTGAAAACTAGATGCCCGGTGAGCGCGGACTGGATGGCAATCTGCGCGGTTTCGGTATCGCGAATTTCACCGACCATTATCTTGTCGGGATCGTGACGCAGTATCGATCTGAGACCGCGGGCAAAGGTTAGTCCCTTCTTCTCGTTGACCGGAATCTGAGTTATGCCATGCAATTGGTACTCAACCGGATCCTCAATCGTAATGATCTTATCCTCTTCGTTCCTGATCTCATTCAGTGCGGCATAAAGCGTGGTGGTCTTGCCCGAGCCGGTTGGACCAGTAACCAGGACCATGCCGTAGGGCTCAGCAATATAATGACGAAACTTTCTCAAGTCCTCTTCGGCGAAACCGACCACATCCAGGTTTAGGTTACGAAACGATTCGTTGATCTGCTCCTTATCGAGGATACGAATGACCGCGTCTTCGCCGTGAATAGTCGGCATGATCGAGACGCGAAAGTCAACGTTGCGGCCTTTGTAGCGAACCCGGAAGCGCCCGTCCTGCGGCACGCGACGCTCCGCAATGTCCAGTTCCGACATCACCTTAATACGAGAGATCAAAGTCTGGTGATAAGCGAGATCGATTGGATCAACTTTGGCGTAGAGGGCGCCGTCAATTCGATACTTAACCTGCACCTCGGTATCGCGCGTTTCGATGTGTATATCCGAAGCTCGCGATTCCATCGCATTGTAGATGATCGTGTCTACCAGCTTGATAATCGGCGACATTTCAGAATCGGTCGCCAGCCTGTCCAGATCAAGAACCTCTTCGCCGTGTTCGGTCTCCCGAACCAGCGAGATCCGAAAGCCGGAAGCCGCCTCCTGCAACACGCGCTGCGTGGCATCACCGCGACGGAGAATGACCTCGATGGCTCCCGCAGTAGCGACACTCGGAACAAGCCGGGAATGCAACGCACTTGCTAGCTCGTCCAGACGTTCGAGATCCGTTGGGTCCGCCATTGCGATATGCAGCCCTTTTCCATCCCGCTTCAGTGGAAGGAATTGGTAGCGCACCATCAAATCGACGGGAATGTCATTGAACAGTTGATAGTCAACGGGTGATTCGCCGCCCGGAGGTAAGAGATCGACAAACGTTAGGCGATAACGGTGGGCCAGAGCCTTCGCCGCCCGGAGTTCCGGCGGCTCCTCATGTTCTTCAGCCGCGAGGGTCAGCAGGTCTTCCTCAGTCTGCGCTGGTGCTACCAGAGACGGCCCTGGAGGATTCCCGGATTTTTCCGTGCTCAAAGGTTTCATAAAAACAACTTTTGGAGTGCAAACTAACCAGGGCTTACCTAGTGATTCCGGCGCCACCCGAAATAGACTGAATAATGGGTAGATAGATAGCCAGAAGAATCGTTACCACGACGCCACCCATCACAACAAGAATCGCAGGCTCGAGAGTAGTCGTCAACTGCTCGAGCCTTACTTCCGACTCGGCATCGTAGAAGACCGCTACCTCATCAAGCATCTCACACAGACTTCCCGAACGCTCACCTATCCCGATCATATCGAGAGCCAGTGCCGGGACCCATCCGGCGGCCTCGAGACTTTCTGTGAAAGTTCGCCCTTCACGAATCATGGGCAGAATTGCAGAACTGGCCCGGCGCAACTCTCGATTTGTAATCGATTCGGCAGCTATCTCCCATGACTCAACCAGCGTGATTCCGCCGGCCAGTAGCGTGGCCAGAGAGCGGGTAGCCTGCGCCACCGACAATTGGATCACCAGGCTTCCGGCCAACGGCACTTTCAAAAGTAGCGCGTCAATCTTTAACCTCCCATGAGGTGTGCGAGACCAGATGAATAGCGCGGCAGCCCCCCCGATTACGAGGGGACCGAACCAAAAGACGTTTGAAGAGAGCCACCAGGATAGACCAACGACAATCTGCGTTACGGTTGGGAGTTCGCTGCCGAACCCCGAAAACAGTTCGGACATTCTTGGGACAACATAAATCGTAAGAAAAGTCACCATGCAACCGGATGCAAAGAGCAGGAACAGAGGATACGCAAGTGCACCGCGAATCTTGCGGCGCAACGCGACGTTGCGTCGCATGTAAGTCACATAGCGATAGAGAACGTCGTCCAGCGCCCCGGACCGCTCTCCGGCCAGAATGGACGCCGTATAAATTCTGGGAAAGATATTGCCCTGCGATGCAAATGCCTGGGACAGCGCTGCACCGCCACGAATCTGCTCCTCAACGTCTCCGAGCACCGCTCGCAACCGGGCCGAGGCGGCCCGCTTTCTGAGCATGGCTATCGCCTGAAGAATTGGGATTCCGGCGCGAAACAGCGCGGCCAATTGTTGGTTAAAAAGGAGAAAGTCGTTCGCCTTAACACGCGCGTGAGCGCCAGGACGACCGAGCCGCGTCAGTGTTGCAACGCCACTTGTCTTAGGCGGAGTGACATTGAAAACCCTGAACCCCTCGCGTTCGAGACGCGCCCGGGCCTCGGTGACGCCGGGTGCTTCCACGGTTCTGGTAACGACTTCGCCCGCGGGCGTACCCAGGCGACAAATAAACTCAGCCATCGATTCTTATCTCTGAAACCCCACGGAGGTCAGGCCCGGAAAGTATAACACGCGTAGTCTGCACATCCTGCTCGTGAAAGAGCACCCACGGCCTCTGCCTTTCTTTCAAACGCTTGATGAATTAATTCGTTCCACGCATAGGAGGACGTCATCCTCCGACGGTCAGAAATGACGGCTGCCACGACGCCATTCCTCTTGCACGTCCTTCCGCCCTGTCCTACAATGCTGCCGTCAATACAGAAGCATAGGAAATGGCGCGGCTGTCTCCCACGCAAGCATTCTCCCGGGGTAGCTCTCATAAATTATCTCGTACCGGACATCACGGGTTCTCGATAGAGCATCTGTGTTGACAGCGAGTATCAGCCCTTGGACCAACTGATTCGAACTGCTTGCGAAAGAAGCTGGGGGTCAAATGTATTCACCGAGGAACTGCACAGCCAGGATCGCGCTTCTTGGCATTGTCATGCTCATTGCGCTCACCGCATCAGACAGTGCCAGAACTCAGGAGCAAAAGAAAGATCAGGACAAACCCACCGGAGCCGCAAAGCCTGACCAAAAACCGGGCACAGAACTGGACGGGCCGGTCATAGTCCATACAGACTTGATCACGCTCACCGTGACCGTGACCGATACTTACGGACGTTACGTGTCGGGTTTGAGTAAAAATGCGTTCACCGTTCTCGATGAGAAGAAGCCCCAGGAGATCACCTATTTCAGCGACGACGATTCGCCCGTGTCGGTCGGTGTGATCTTTGACGTCTCGGGATCAATGAGTGGCGATAAGGTCAGGCGCTCCCGCGAGGCTCTGTCACGGTTCATCCAAACCAGCCATAACTCCGATGAGTACTTTCTGATTGCTTTTAATTCCCGGGCGCAGTTGCTGCTCGATAAGACGCGTGATGGGAATTCCGTCCTTGATAAGTTGACCTTCGTTCATACAAAGAACAATACAGCCCTTTACGATGCGTGTTATCTGGGGGTCGAGAAGGTTCAGCGCGGCACCCACCCTAAACGGGCGCTGCTGTTGATCAGCGATGGACAGGACAACGACTCCCGCTATACCTTCAATGAGCTCCGCCGGCTCCTGAAAGAATCGGATGTTGTTCTCTATGCGGTTGGGATTCTTGGGGGCAATGATGCTGGCAGTTCGCTTGGGATGGAAGGCCAGGGCATTCTGGATGAGCTTGCGAATGTTTCAGGCGGAAAGGCGTTTTTCCCACGTTCGGCCGCCGAAATGGATGACATTTTTGAACAGATCGCCCTGGAACTGCGCCACCAATACTCGATCGGTTACCGCCCGCATAACTTCACAAACGACGGCAAATGGCGACGGATCAAGGTAAAAGTGACGCCGCCGCGTGGCCTGCCACGCCTTTTTGTAAGATCTAAGGAAGGATATTACGCTATTCCAAACCCGCGTTAATGGTTTACCCGAGCCTTCCCCGGCAACGTCAAAACTTTCTTGAGCATCTTTTTGTTGTGTGCGCAGTGGACGCAGACGTTCACGACGCTGTTTGCCCCGGCTCCACGTAATGATTGTGGGACAGCATGTTTTCGCGCTCCGCCTCCCCCAAAATGAGCGAGGGAGTCGCGGAGCGCTTCGCACGCTTCGCAAACAAACCTTATACTAGCTAAGCGCTCGGCACGCCCAATGAACTGCAGGCTTGCCTGGTCAGGGAAATTCCAGAGATGAATCATAAGGGGTATTCGGCAATCTATCGTACGACGACTTTGCTGTTAGCCATCACGCTGGCAGCTTTTATCCTTTTCGTTTCAGGGCAAAGCTCGGACGCCTCCGACCAGGAGATTAGGCCGCGAACCAACTCTGATACTGCCAGCCAGGCCACGCCGAGTCCCACGCCACCAGCACCCAGACCGACGCCCATCGATCGTATCGCGCCTGAGCTTGGCGAACCGCCGCCACCGCCTCCCAAGCCCTCGCCAACGCCTCCTGACGATTCGGAGTTTGTCGAGCCCGGGACAGTGATCAAGATCGACACTGAACTGGTGACGCTCAATGTACGAGTGATCGATCGCAACAATCGTCCTATCGGAAACCTTCGTCAGGAAGAGTTCACTGTTTACGAGGATGGTGTAGCCCAACCTATCGAGTACTTCTCGATAGAGGAGGTCCCAGTGAGCTATGGACTTGCAATCGATACTTCAGGGTCGCTGCGCAGTCAGTTGCTGAGTGTCATTGAAGCGGGAAAAACCATTATCAATAGCAACAAGGACGGCGACGAAACTTTCCTTGTGCGTTTTATCAGCAGCGACAAGATCGAGACTGTTCAGGATTTTACCCCGAGCAAGGATCTACTGATTGATGCCATAGACAGTCTGTATGTCGAGGGTGGCCAGACGGCGATTATAGACGCAGTATATCTTACGGCCGAGCACGTGGCTGACTACAAGAAAGGCGACGATAGCGACCGCCGCCGCCGCGCATTAATCGTGATTACGGATGGCGAAGATCGCGCGAGTTTTTACAAGCAGGAGCAGCTTTTTGCCCGATTGCGTGAGGCGGATGTCCAGATCTTTGTGATTGGCTTCGTAAGCGAGTTAGATAAGGAAGGTGGCCTGATCAGAAAGAGTCCAAGAGAAAGGGCCGTCAACCTCATAAACAAACTTGCAAGCGAAACGGGAGGCCGCGCCTTCTTTCCCACCTCGATTACTGAACTACCACAGATCGCCAATGAGATAGTTCGCGATCTTCGCAGTCAGTATGTGGTGAGCTACAATCCCACAAACAAGACTCACGATGGATCCTTCCGCAGCATCAAGGTGAGCGTTGCTGACGCCCCCGGTCGCGATAAGAGAATTGCTCTTACGCGAAATGGCCGGGTTGCTGCTAAACCGGAAACAGCCCCTTCAAAGCCCGCCACCCCGACAAGAAGCGGACGGCCAGCCACCGGCGCCAGAAACTCTCCCTAATTGTTAGTGCGTGTGAAAACGATGTGTGACGCCTTTGCGACCGACTAACGTTTGGCGGTGCCATTCATCGACTTAACGATCTCGACCAACTGCTCGATCTGAGTATCGCGCGCTCGTTCCTTGCGCATTAACTCCTCGAGCATTAATTCACTCTTTAGATTCACCTTGAAATCCTGCTCGGCAGCCAGCCGGTCCTTCTCTGCGGCCCGGTTCTGCGACATCATGATGATTGGCGCCTGTAACGCTGCCGTCATCGATAGCATCAGATTCAATAAAATATAGGGATAGGGATCAAACTGGGCTCCGGCTTCACGCGAACCGTAATAGAACAACACGAAGGTGTTGATCAAGATCCACATCCCAAGAAAGCCACAGTAGATGAAGATAAAGGTCCAGGAGCCACCAAAGGATGCTACTTTGTCTGCGATCCGCTGACCTATGGTTGACTTTTCTTCGATCTCGACGTTGATGTTCCGCGTCACGCGCTGAGATACCAGCATGTTGGTCTGACGCATGCGGGCGCCAATCTCACAGATGACATCGATTGCAACATCCGGATGTTCGATCAGGAACTTCTGAAAGTCGTCACTGCTCAGCCGATGCAGGACCGTATCTCCGATGGCCGTCGCATTTGTTGAACGCGGGCCTCGGTCTAAGACGGCCAACTCGCCAAAAAATTCACCAGGCTTCAGTTCCGCAAGGGTCACCGGCTTTACATCTTCGTCAAGAACCCAGATGCGAACTGACCCGGAATCTACTACGTACAGGGCATCGCCTTTGTCCTGCTCGTTGAATATGGTTTCGTTTCCACTAAATCTCACCTGGTCTACTTCGGCGGCGAGCTGCTCGAGCTCGGCCGGGGTTAGGCGACGAAACAACGGCACCTTTGAAAGACTCTCAGCCCGTTCGCTCAAAACAATGTCTGTAGACATGGATTAATCCTCGACTATTATCGCTCTCTTAATCAATAGATTTCTCCGACTGACGGGCCGGAGCCGACAGGTTGGAACCTTCATGACCGGGATGGAACTGAGCCACTGATCTTTTTCCTGGTTGTTTCACCAGTACGAAGTACCGTAATGGCCTCGTCCACATCGCCGTGGGGATGCGGAATAACATGGATGGCAACCACTTCGCCTACTTTGCGAGCGGCAGCAGCGCCGGCATCCACGGCACTGCGCACTGCGGCAACATCACCACGAACGATTGCGGTTACCAAACCCGCATCAATCTTCTCGTAACCGACCAGACGCACATTTGCCGCTTTCACCATCGCGTCAGCCGCCTCAATCATGGCCACCAGGCCTCGGCATTCGACCATTCCTAGAGCTTCTTCCATAACGATACCTTCGAGGATCAGGGTTGTCCCGACCGAACCATGCGAACCAAAAGGCGCCGGAGCGGGCGAAAGAATACCACAATTTCGCGACGCAACTAGTTACGCAGGGAATGAATCGGGGCGGGGATACGCCCGCCGCGGCGTATGAAGTCTGTGGAGGCGAAGGCATTAACGCTCATTATCGGGGCACTCCCAAGCAGACCGCCAAACTCGACGATCTCACCAACATTACGACCAGGCACCGGAATGATTCTGACTGCCGTTGTCTTGTTGTTCATTACCCCGACCGCCATCTCGTCGGCGATGATCGCCGCAATAGTTTCCGCAGATGTGGCGCCAGGTACCGCGACCATGTCGATACCCACCGAACAGACGCTGGTCCAGGCTTCAAGTTTATCGATCGATAGGGCTCCAACGCGCGCTGCCTCGATCATCCCTGCATCCTCTGAAACCGGGATGAAGGCGCCACTCATTCCCCCGACCGAACCGCTGGCCATCGCACCGCCCTTTTTGACCGCATCGGTAAGTAAAGCCAGCGCGGCGGTGGTTCCATGCGTGCCCGCGCGCTCGAATCCCATGGCCTCGATAATATTGGCTACCGAGTCGCCGGGTACTGGCGTCGGCGCCAGCGAAAGATCGATAATGCCAAAAGGAAGACCCATTCGCCTCGCCGCTTCACGCCCGACCAACTCGCCGGCGCGCGAGAGCTTGAAAGATAGTTTCTTTATTATTTCTGCGAGCTCCTGAAGAGGCAGATCTCGCGGCGCGTGTCTCACGGCGTGATGAACCACGCCTGGTCCTGATACGCCGACGTTTATGACAGCCTCAGGCTCTCCGATACCATGAAAAGCCCCCGCCATGAAAGGATTGTCTTCAACAGCATTCGCAAAACAGACAAATTTTGCACAGGCCATTCCCCCCCGCTCCCGCGTCCGCTCGGCGGCGTCTTTGACGATTAATCCGATTTGACGCACTGCATCCATGTTTATTCCGGCGCGCGTCGTGGCAACATTAACAGAGGAGCACAGGCGAGTTGTGCTCGCGAGCGCTTCAGGAATCGACGCAATGAAGTCGTTCTCTGAGCGGGTCGCGCCCTTATGCACAAGCGCAGAGTATCCGCCGATAAAATCTACGCCAACCGCGCTGGCGGCATCGTCAATAGCTCGTGCCAGAAACACCGGATCGCCGGTCGCCGCTTCCGTAAGAAATGAGACCGGAGTGATGGCAATCCTTTTGTTTGCCACCCGAATGCCGATCTCGTCTCCGACTTGATCGACGGTTTCAACCAACGGGCCCGCAACCTGCCGGATCTTCTCGCTAACCTGATCGGCTGTCCTCTCAATCGACTCACTGGCGCAGTCTCGCAAACTCAATCCAAGCGTAACGGTACGCACATCGAGATGCTCCATCTCGGTCATCGCAACTGTCTGAAGAATCTCGGCTTGGGTGTATTCCATAAGAAAAGTAGCTTTAGATCAGCCGATCAACTTACTCAGGATGAGAAGGATGAGAAAGACAATAAAGAGCACAGCGGCTACCAGCAGAAAACGCAAGCTTGGATCGTGCGAAGCGCCTTCTAAGACATCGCCAGAAACTTGCCGCAACTTCTCGAGAGGTTGTGTCGGAGATAAGTCCGGTTTAGGGCTGGTTTCAGTCGGGGCTCGCGGGCCAG
>DATKDA010000199.1:0-32622 GCA_035512935.1 Pyrinomonadaceae bacterium
CTGGAATCAAGCATGGGCGCATTACGAACAAGCTCTTGACTGGTGGGCTAGTCAGCGCGATCTCGACAATGCGAGGGAGCGCTATCTGCAACTTGTCTGGAAAGCCGTAGCGCCCCCCTGGATGGAAATGAGCTACCGGTCCTATTACGGCAATGCGCTGCCGCTAGAAATACTTGAAAATGCCATCAAGATCGCGCGGAATCCTAACGATAAAGCTCGCGCGCATTACTACCTCGCCACACGTTTACGCCCCTCAGGTGAATGGCACCAAAAGCAGCGGGTGCCTGATGAGCTCGAGGCCGCTCTCAAAAGCGGCAAAACGAGCGACTGGTATGACGATGCCCTCTACTTTTACGCCGAGTGGATGGCCACTGTAGGTCGCATCACCCAGACCGAGACAGGTGAATGGCAGCAGCAGGCCGACTTTCTCAAGGCCCTTCAGTTGTTCAGGCGCTTAACTTCAGAGTTCAAGAAAGGTGAAAGCCGCTACTACGACCAGGCCGTTAGTCAGATTGAACGCATCACTAAGCCTTACTTAGCGATTCACGCTACGAATGTCTTCCTACCTGGCTCTGAAATCCAGGTTAACTTTTCCTGGCGCAATGTAAATCGCGTCGAGCTGCGGTTGTATCGCGTCGATCTGCCGCAGGACATCCGATTCACTGACAAAGATCAGAATAGCCACACTTGGACTCAGAAAATCAGCGTTGCCGGACGCACTCCGCTCAAGTCATGGTCCAAAGAAACACGTGAGGAGAGCAGGCACGCGCCAGGGCAGGAGCTCATGCGTCTGGAGCAACCGCTTCCGGCCGGTGCCTACCTCATTGAAGCGCAGAGCGGCGGCGTCAGCGCCCGCGAAGTCATACTTGTCTCGGATGCCTCACTCTTGTTGAAGACCTCGGGCAGGCAGGCGCTAGTCTATTTTTGTAATGCTCTCGATGGCGCTCCGCTCGAGGGCGCCAATGTCAGGCTCTGGGAAAAAACCTACAACAACAGCAAACAGGAGTGGCTCTGGCGCGAAACTGAGTCGCTCACCAACCGTGACGGCATCGCCACTTTTGCCTTGAACACTGGAGCCAATCACAGCGAGATATTTGTCAGCGCACGGCGAAATGATCAGCAGGCTTTCAGCCTGGGCAGCCGGAATAGTCATCGAAGTGACACCCAGCCCTGGCGCATCTATGCATTCACTGATCGTCCGGTCTATCGTCCAAGAGAAGTGGTCCAATGGAAGTTCATCGCCCGGAAGATTGAAGCCTCAGTTTACTCGACGCCTGCCAATCAGCTTATTGAGTACGAAATCCACGATCCGCAAGGCAATAAGATCAAGGAAGACAAAGTAACGCTCAATACCTTCGGCAGTGCGTGGGGCGGTCTCGAGTTAACCGAAGCGATGCCCCTGGGCGCTTATCGAGTGACCTTCTACACTCCCGGGCGTACGCACAACATCGGTAGTGCCGGCCTGTTTCGGCTGGAAGAGTACAAACTGCCGGAGTTTAAGGTCACCGTGCAAACGCCCGAAATTGACGGTCGCAAGAAGGCTTTTCGACTCGGTGAAAAGGTGGAAGTGACAATCGGCGCCGATTATTACTTTGGCGGCGCCGTAAGTGACGCGAATGTCGAAGTGGTGGTCTATCAAAACGCCTTTCGTCACTACTGGCAACCACAGCGCGACTATCCCTGGTATTACACCGACATTACCCCACATCGCGATTATTACGGTGGCGGGCGGGGACAGATTCTGAAGCGAGAGGTTTTAAAGACCAACGCCGAAGGTAAAGCGACGCTGGTTTTCGAAACGCCCCGGGCAGGTGGGCAAGACTGGCAATACTTTATTGAGGCTCGCGTTACGGAGGCCTCACGCCGCGAGATCATAGGGAGCAATACGGTGCGCGTCACTCGCCAACGCTATTACGTTTATCCGCGCGCCGAGCACAATCTCTACCGGCCAAACGATAAAGTTGAGATCAATATCAAGTCGCTCGATGCCAACGGGGATCCAGTTGCCGTCGCCGGTCAAGTAAAGGTCACGCGTAACTATTACTACGAAATCTGGCTTGACCCGCTCGGGCGTGAAGTGACAGGAGCAGAACTCGATCGGATTCGCACCTCTTTGCGAGCACGCGGCGACCAGTTTCCACCTGCCCCGGACAAACAGGGAAGGAGCTGGCGTCTGAAGTTCCGCGGATATCAGCAAGACGACATTTTGACGCAGGAATTGCGGACGAACTCCGATGGTGAAGCTGTTCTAAGCTTCACAGCTCCGCGAGAAGGCTATTACAGGGCCGCCTGGGTAAGTCCTGACCCGGGTGGTCCAATGGTACAGGCCGAAACCGCCGTCTGGGTAACCACTAACCGAACCACTGAGCTTGGATATCGCTATGGGGGCGTCGAGATCATCGTCGATAAAGACACTCTCACCCCCGGGCAACGAGCGCCAGTAATGCTCAACGCGCTGGCGCCGAATAGATACGTTCTCTTCAGTGTCGAAGGAGATGATCTCTTCAGTTATCGACTCGTACATCTCACCGGGACCTCGAAGCTGATTGACATCGCTGTGGAAGAGACGCACGTTCCGAATATCTTTCTGACTGCCGCGTTAATCAGCGACCGCCAATTGTTTGTAGACACGAAGCAAGTAATTGTTCCGCCAATCGATCATTTCCTCAATGTTGAAGTGAAATCGGATCGCGAGGAATACAAGCCGCAGGAAGAAGGGATGGTGACCGTCCGCACGCGCGATCGCCATGGCAAGCCTGTCGCGGCTGAAGTGGCGTTGGGTTTGATCGACGCGTCGGTTTACTACATTCAAGAGGACACATCTGGTGATCCGCGCCAGTTCTACTTTGGAACGAAGCGGGCACTACGGTCCCAGGTGTTTAGCACATTTCAGCAGAAGGCGTACGCGAAACTTGTGGTAGGGCCTGATAAGAACTTGATCGACGAACGGGTGTTTGAACGGGATATGAAGAAAGAGTCTTCAGCCGGTCCTTATGAAAGGCGTCAAACACTGGCAGAACTTTCGCCTTCAGGAACGATGAGGTCGTCGTCAGAGGGTGATGGGGACCTGCGGCTTGAAGGAGCAGAATCTATTCAGGAATTCGGGACCGCTGGGCGTGCGACGGCGCTTGGCCGGATGCCGGCGGGCGCTGCTCCCCCCACCGATGAACCCGCAGTTCAGGTGCGTAGCGACTTTCGCTCAACAGTTTTCTGGCAACCTGATGTTGTCACTGACGCGGACGGAATCGCGTCGATAAAGGTTAAGTATCCTGACTCGCTCACAAGTTGGACCGCCCACGCGCGGGTTAACACGGCGGGAGACAAGTTCGGGATCGCCTCCTCGGAAACCCGCACAAAGAAACCGCTCATTGTTCGTCTCCAGGCGCCGCGGTTCTTTGTCGCGGGCGATACAGTCACCGTGTCAGCAGTCATCAATAACAACAACAACCAGCCGATGACTGTAATGCCCTCGCTGGATGCTGCCGGTGTTGTTTCTAACGGCTTGATGCACCATGGACAGAGGGAGACTCGCGGACCAGTCATCGTGCCACCCAATGGTGAGGAGCGTGTCGACTGGGTAGTTAATGTCGCCAAACCCGGTGCAGTCAAGCTCAAGGTCACTGCCCGCGGCGAAACCGAGACCGACGCCATGGAGCGCCAGTTTACCGCTTACGAGCACGGCATCGAGAAGTTCGTCGCTCGCTCAGGGAAGGTACGTGGTGACGACGTAATCCTGCGCCTCGACATTCCCAAAGAACGCAAGCCTGAATCAACAAGCTTGATGGTCCAAGTGTCGCCGAGTATGGCCGTAACAATGCTCGACGCGTTGCCTTACTTGATTGACTATCCGTACGGCTGTACGGAACAGACGATGAGCAGGTTTCTGCCGGCGGCAATCACTGCCAAAACTCTGAAGGATCTGGGCCTTTTGCCTGAAGACGCAATGGGGAAGGTTTTCGGAAGCATCGAAGCCGCCACTGCAAAACAGATGCAGCCGAAGGGTAAACGCGACCTCTCGGAACTCGACCGCATTGTTAAGGCCGGTCTCGAGCGCATTTATAGCATGCAGAATTCGAGCGGCGGTTGGGGTTGGTGGAAAGATGATCCGCCCGACCACTTCATGACCGCTTACGTTTTGTGGGGATTGTCGCTAGCGCATGATGCCGGCATTCCGGTCAAGCAGGATGTAATAAGTAGAGCCGCTGATTTTTTGAACAAAGAAATTGTCGAGGCAGAGACCAGTTACGATTTGCAGGCCTGGCTGCTTCATGCTGCCGCAGCCCATCATGCGGCTATTAAAAAGGGGCAGAGTCCAACTTCAGAACAAAAGCGAGCAGTAGAGAATCTCTGGGCCAATCGTGAAAAGCTGAATGCTTACACACGCGCGCTCCTGGCGTTAAGTGTTCACAACTTTGGCGACACGGAGAAGGCCCAGACTCTGGTTCGCAATCTTGAAAACGGCGTTAAGCTCGATCGGACGCCTGATACCTCGATCATTCAAAGAGGAAACCGTCAATCGCTGGAGTCTGTCATGGCCACTGCGCATTGGGGCGAGGATGGGATCTATTATCGGTGGTCGGATGGTGGTGTCGAGGCGACCTCGTTTGTGTTGCGAGCGCTCCTGGCAATCGATCCGCAAAACAAACTGATCGAGCCGGTGACGAACTGGCTCATTAAGAACCGGCGTGGCGCTCAATGGAGCAACACTCGCGATACGGCCATAACAATTCTCGCCTTGAACGATTTTCTTCGCGTCAGCGGTGAGGCAACGCCAAGTCTTGAATATGAGTTACTAGTCAACGGAAGCTCGATAATCAAGAAGCGCGTAACAACCGCAGATGTCTTCAGCGCCCCCAGCCAGTTTCAGATTGATAGGGAGTTTATTCGCGATGGCGTGAACGAAGTCCGTATTCGACGCGTCTCCGGAGATGGGGCGCTGTACTTTGGCGCCCAGGCACAGTTCTTCAGTCTGGAAGAACCAGTCAAAGCTGCCGGCAATGAGATCTTTGTGCGTCGTGAGTATTTCAGGCTTGTGGGCCATCCAACCTTGTTGAAAGGTCATGTCTACGAGCGTGTGCCCTTGCGTGAGGGAGAAGCCGTAACGAGTGGCGATCGGGTGGAAGTCGTAGTAACGATTGAGGCCAAGAACAATTACGAATACTTGCTGTTTGAGGATCTTAAACCCGCCGGTCTGGAGGCAGTTCAACTTCGCAGTGGGGAGCCGCTGAGTGCAAGGGAGTTAAAGTCGGGAGCAGCGGAGCGGAAGTTCGTGCAGTCCGCACACGCGCAGACCCGAAGAGTTATGTCGCCTGTGACCGCCAGCAGTTACACAGGCAGGACCAGTTACGTTTATCAGGAACTTCGCGATCGCAAGGTGGCCTTGTTTATCGGGAAATTACCTCAGGGGATTTGGGAGATCCGTTATTCATTGCGTGCTGAAGTTCCGGGAAGTTTTCATGCGCTGCCGGTGATTGGTCATGCTATGTACGTGCCTGAGATTCGGTGTAATGATGAAGAGATAAGAATCCGGGTAGGATCGGCGCTCTAGTTGAAACCTTCGTGCTGGTAGATTCGAAGGATCCACCAACTGCCGTTGGTGGTTTTGAAATACCGGAGCCTCGAATGCGCTTTTAGTGAGGTCTCGTTCGTGTGGCTTCGTGTGATTTCGTCGATCATTCTTAACTACCAAACACACGATCCACGAAATCATACGAATTTTACACGAGCAGAGCTCCCTCTGGCTGACGTAAGCATTATCATTCAGCCTCGTAGCTTTTTAACCTCATTCCACAGGAGAGAACCTCATGTCGCAACCTAAATTCCGAGTCAGTAAAAATGCCCCGCTGGGTCTGTTCCTCAGATCGGAACCGGTGGTCAAAGACAACACTAAAATAGCTGTCCTGCCGATGGGTCACGTTGTGGCTAAATTAGCAGAGTCAGAGACGGCTGGTTGGTGGGAAGTATCAACCACAATAGATGGCGCCAACATCAAGGGATTTGTTAGTTCCAAATTCCTGGTCCCAAACTCCGAATTCGAAGCGCCGCCCTCTCAGAGCAGTCTCTCCGCAGTTCACCTGCACGCGAACACGCCCGTAACACGCAAACAGACCCGCTGGGCTTTCGCTCTCAACGAAGCGGGCCAACCAACCCGCAACAGTTCCTCACCGCCAAATGTTAAGGCGAAAGAACTCGGCTCGATCATTAAATGGCTGGACGTACAGAATAAAGCCAGGTATCTGCCAAAGCCTTCGGCTACTTACTGCAACATCTACGGCTACGATTATTGTTACCTGGCCGGGGTTTACCTGCCCCGAGTCTGGTGGAACAACACGGCGATAGCCAAACTGAAAGCAGGAAAATCGGTTTCACCGATCATTAATCAAACTGTATCTGAGATCAGGGCGAATGGCTTGTTTGATTGGCTGAGAGAGCATGGCCTCACATTCGGCTGGAGGCGAAGTTTCAACAATCTAACCGAGCTGCAAAATGCCGCGAATGATGGTCAGGTGGTTGTGATTCTGGCGCAACACAAGATACCGAACCTCTCCGGTCACATCGCCGTCGTGGCTCCGGAAACGTCCACCCAAAAAGCCCTGCGGAACGGATCGACACTAATCAGGCCACTACAAAGTCAGGCCGGTCGGACTAACAGGAGTTACTGGACGCCGCCTTCCTGGTGGAGCAATTCACAAAAATATAAAGACTTTGGCTTCTGGATCAATGGGTCGTGAGGTTAGAGCTGCTTTGGAGTGGTTACTGGGAGGTCCGAAAAGCCCAGTCGCTGCATCAGATCGGTAAAGCGCGCGTCGGAACGGAGGTAATCGAATCGCGGATCCGCCTTTACTCCAACGAGGAATTCGGACCGCTCATCATAGGCCCGATCCAGCCATTGAAATGCTTTGTCTTTCTCACCGATGTCTGCGTTAAGCATCGCGAGGGTATAGGGGGAGACATATCTGCGTCTGGCAGCCGTCTCCATCTCCCGCAGGATCTTTCGGGTTTCCTCGGGCCTGCCCTGTAGCGAGTAGATGTAACCCAGAACTACTGTTGCAGCGCCTCCGTCCGAAAGTTGCTGCGCTTTCTTACAAATGGCAATCCCTTCGTTAAACTTCCCTTGCTCCGCGTAGGCCCTTCCAAGGGATATCTGGGCAAAGGCGTTGGTGGGTTCGAAGGTAAGGGCTTCAGTAAAGTGCTCAATCGCTTTGTCGGGCTGCCGAGCCATTAGGTAAGTTCTGCCCAGATTAATGTGCGCCATTACCGACAGGGGGTCGAGACTTAGACTTAACTCTCCTCGGGCTATGGATTCCTCATGCCGGCCCATCATTCGCAGATATTCTGCGTACCACAGGTGCGCCGTCATGTAGTTGGGATTGAGTTCGATCGCCTTCTTGAACGCAGCCTCAGCTCCGGTCCAATCCCACTCGAATACCATCTTCACGTAGGCCATCGACGCGTGTGCTTCAGCTAGTGTGTCGTCAAGTTCCAACGCTCGAGACGCGGCCGCGCGCGCTTGCGGGAAGTTTTGACCCGGGGGAGTGTTTCCGTAATAGGAAAGCATGTTGTACGAGTCAGCCAGTCCCGCATATGCAAGCGCGTAGGTAGGATCAAGTTCGATCGCCTTTTGGAAGTGTTCGATTCCAATCTTCAGACCTTCTTCGGTGCGCTTATCCCAGAAGTATCGCCCTTTGATGTAGGCTTGATATGCTTCTGTGTTATCGGTGTAGCGCTTCGCCAGTTTGCTTCGTTCATCTGAACTTAATTTGAGCGCCAGGGCCCGAGTAACCTGCTCGGAGATCGAATCCTGTATTGTGAAGATATCCGTGAACTGCTCATCGAACTTGTCCGCCCAGAGTGGCACGCCGTCGCTGACGCGAAGCAACTGCACGGTAACCCTGATGCCATGGCCAGAGCGTTGAATGGTTCCGTCAAGAACGGCTTCAACGTCGAGGTCTCGACCCGCCTTGATGGGATCCTGTCTAACGTCTGTGTATTGCAACACAGCGCTGGTGGGCCGGACCGTCAGCTCTCTGAGACTGCTGAGCTTTGTTACCAGGGCATCCGCCATGCCGAGTCGCAGTTGTTCGTCATTTTCCTGTGAGACGAGTGGCTTGAAAGGCAGCACGGCGATCGAACGCACTGGTTCGGATAGGTTTGTTGCCTGTTCAGTCCCAACGTTTTTTATTAGGTAGTAGAGGGTTGGAACCAGGACGATGACCAGCAGCGCGATGAGATAAGGCGACCTTAAACTAAGATGACGGCTGGAACCTTGTGCCTGCTCGATCTCAGCCTTGGGGACACGTTTCGGCGTTCCTGACGGGAGCGTCTCAGTAACATCCGCAACGAACCGATAGCCACGCCTGGGAATTGTTTCGATGTAGTGGGCTTCTTCGCTGAGACCTTCACCCAGGGCTTTGCGGAGTTGAAAGATGTTCTGGGCGAGGCTGCTCTCCTCGACAAAGCTGTCGGGCCAGAGGGCCTTCATCAATTCATCTTTTTCGATCGTTCGGCCGCGGTTCTCGATCAGGACGACAAGTGTGTCGAAAACCTTAGGAGTGAGAGCGACGGGCTTTTCGCCACGCAGCAGGACGCGTTTTGCAGGATCCAGCCGAAAATCACCAAATTCGTAAGTGTTTCTTGCCTGAGAAGTCATGATCTATGGGAAGACCGTTATAAGAATTAAAGATCATTTGTACCGCTCAAACGTTTTAGAAATCTGAAAGGCGAGAAATAATTCCGATTGTTTGATGCCAGAAATCACCGATTCGTGCTTCAAGGTTGCCTTGGGCGGCGAATATTTGTGACGACTTGGCCGATTAGCGGGACGAGTTGGCCGGTTCGCCGCACAAACTTTCGCGGGCCCTGAATCATTTTGGGACAATTCAAAAATAGAAGGGGCTCAACAACTTCGTTTAGCCCCTTCTATCTCGATTCGGAGTTGAAGGCTAGAAAACGAACTTCAACTGGTAACGAATGACTCGGCCGCCTCCGTCGGATTGCGGCGTGTTGGGATTCAGGAAGCGCCGCCCCGCCCAAAAGAGGTGGTGACATTCGGTTGTACCACTCCACTAAGTCAGAAAATTAATCAAATTATAAGAAGTTTTAAAGACATTTAGTCGGTTTAGATGCATGGTAGACGTTCCAGACTCCCCAATGGAAACCCGGGAAGTACACAAGGAGAAATGGTCTTGGGAACGACACAAAACCAACTTGGTGGAGTTCAGGATCTTCCCGACATGCCGTCGGCGGCTGTCCGGGTGCGCATTCACCGCATGAAGAATCTGGCGCTTGCTTTTCTGTCTCAGTTTGACAATCTCGGATCGTTCGAACCAATCAACATCAACCGGGGCATCGATCTAAAAGACGAGGTGAGACGTTTTGAAGTCGAACTGATTAGATCGGCGCTTGACCATACGGGCGGAAATCAGCGCCGTGCCGCACGACTGTTAGGCCTCAAGCCCACTACGCTCAACGCGAAGATGAAACTTTACGGGATTCTAGACTCTTCAGATGCTGCTTTAGACGGCGGCGTATGAGTCCCCGGATTCCTTAAATGCAACAGCACCGATTCAAACTTAACACGGATCTTCCGGACGATACTCGATGACGTGAAGCCGTATCGCGCAATGCTCGAGCTGATTCAACGCAAGGGGCTCGAGCTTGTGACTTTTTGCCGACGTGGCAAACTACTGGGAACCCTTCTATCCTGAACCGGACACGGACAGCGCGGCTCAGGATCTCGATTTATCTTTTCCCCGCAAGCTTTTCTTCAAAACAGCAAGAAGATCAACGACCTTCCCGTCATCAGCCTCAGTTGACTCGACAGCAACCACATCCTTGCCCCGCGACCGCTTTGACTTTACCAACTTGAGCAGGCGCTCGGACTGATGGTCCTTAAACTCCGTGCGTGGCAGCCGCGGCTTCGATTTCTTGTCGATCAACTTCTCAAAACGGTTTACAGAGGCTTTCGGGACCTCCTTCGCAGCGGGTAGCCCGACATCATCCGGTGTACGCAATTCATCGGCAAATCGCAACGTCTCGGCTTGCAAGATGCCATTTTCCGAAATGATGGCCACCAGGTATTCCTTTCCGCGCATAACGAAGGTGGCCACGCCCACGCGATCACTTTTCTCCATCGACGCAGCCAGCAAGCGATAAGCCTTTTCCGAACCGTCCGCGGGTGCGAGGAAATAGGCGCGCTCGAAATGTAGCGGCGGGATCGATTCCTTATCGACAAAAAGGCGCAAGTCGATGTCACGTGACTTTTCGGGAGCGAGTCGCTCGAGTTCTTCGTCCGTAACCACGACGTACTTGTCCTTGTCGATTTCGTAACCACGAACCACTTCATCCGGTTCAAGATCTTTTCCTGTCTTCTGGGAGTAGTACCGGCGCGCGAGAGGCTCGCCCTCTGGGCCAAGGAGGCGGAGTCCAGCCTTGCTGCTGCGGTTCGCAGGAAACAGATTCACCGGCACGCTCACCAGACCAAACGTTATCGTCCCTGACCAGAATGGCCTTGCTGGAGCTTCCTGCTCGTTATCCTCGAGCTCCCGCTTAGCACTACCAGCACGCCTGCGAGGCTTTTCGCGGCTCCGGCGACTTCCAGTTTTCTTCTTGCTTCTAGGCAGCGCGCTTCTCCTTCTTTAATTTGTCGAGGCTCTTCGACAACATGTTATCTAGTGTCGCCGCCTTGCGCTTCTGTTGAACCGGGCGCAGGCGCGGCGCCTTTCCTTTTGCCTTCTTTTCAATAAACTCGAGCACCCGCTGGCGATATTCGTCCTTGAATTCAGCCGGATCGAACTCCCCCTCAAGCATCCCGAGGAGTTGTTTTGCCATATTCAGTTCGTTTTGAGTTGGAGCCCGGCCCGCAGGTTTTGGCAGATCCTCAACGGAGAGAACTTCTTCGGCTTTTCGCAGCGTATAAAGCAGCAAGTAGTCATCCTTAGCGCGCAGAGAGCCGACATAGGGATTCTTACGCATGACCCAATGGGCTATGCCTTCGCGATTGCGGTTACCCAGCGCTTTTGCGAGAGCGAAATACTCCTCCTGGTTACCATCGGGTCCGAGATAATAGGGGCGGTCGTACCACTGGTGATTGAGCTGTTCCGGGCGGACGAACCCGGTGATTTCAATGTCTCTGGATTCTTCAGGCTCCAGGCTTTCGAGGTCCTCTGGGTTGAGGATAACGAAGGTTCCAGGCTCGATTTCATAACCTTTCTGAATCTCTTCCTGGGGAACTTCGTCGCCGCTTTCGGGATCGACCATCCGTTGTTTCACTCGCATGAGCGAGCGGTCATCGAGAATATGAAAGCGAACCGCCTTGTCCTCGAGTGCGGAATACAGCTTCACTGGGATTACAGTGGAATCCAGTTTCAGCTTACCTTTCCAGATTGCGCGCGCGGCCATGGCGAGACCTCTCTGTTTTTGTTTGGGAGCAACAGCCGGGACAAAGGCACATCGTCATCGATCTCACTTCTACACAAAGGCAGCAGACGGGCCCATCGCACTCGGCGCACCGGTATTCCGTCTGGTAAGCATACGGCTGACTACAAGACGGACAGATTTCGTCCGCTGCGTCTAGCCACCACGCGAGCTTATTTATGTTTCTCTTCACAGTATCGCGAGGAGGCAATTTTGTTTCCAAAGGCATGTCGAGCCAAGCGTTGATGTGAAACGAAGGACGACGACGATCTTGTTTGATGGATCGTTCTTGACCGCGCCAAAAACCGATCCACGAAAGCACACGAAATCACACAAAGAAGTTCAAAGCCCGCTCGCTTGGGTAGATACGTGTCGATCTGTTTCGTGTGATTTCGTGTGATTTCGTGGATCGATCTTAACCGTTCTTAACCGCGCCGAAAAAAACCGATCCACGAAAGCACACGAAATCTCACAAAGAATTCAAAGCCACTCGCAGGTATAGTGTCGATCTGTTTCGTGTGATTTCGTGTGATTTCGTGGATCGATCTTAACCGCGCCGTAAAAAAACCGATCCACGAAAGCACACGAAACCACACAAAGAATTCAAAGCCGCTCGCAGATATAGATACGTCTCGACTTGGCTCGTTTCGAGGCGGGTCCCCCCATCCGCATGGAGCCGAAGACCCGCGCCAGATCTGTTCGTGTGATTTCGTGTGATTTCGTGGATCGATCTTAACCGCCCGAAAAAACCGATCCGAAAGCACATGAAATCACACAAAGAATTCAAAGCCGCTCGCTTGTGTAGATATGTGTCGATCTATTCGTGTGATTTCGTGGATTGTTCTTGACGGTGCCAGAAACCGATCCACAAAGCACCCGAAACACACAACGAATTCCAAGCCGCTCCCAGGTAGCATGGATGGCCCAGGCTAAGGCGATAAAGGATTTCATCGCCTCCGTCACCCTGAAAGAATCGTTCGTGCTAGACTGGAGCCTCGAAGTGACACTTTACAAAGAGAAGAAGGTCTAAATGGCCCGAATCGTTTCCTTTCTACCCTCCGCCACCGAGATGACCTGTGCTCTTGGGTTAACAGACTCACTGGTTGGGATCACACACGAGTGTGACTATCCACCGGAAGTAAAAGGAAAGGCGGTTGTCGTTCGCAATGTCCTTCCAATAGAGAGCATGACGGAAAGCGAGATCGACAAAGCCGTTGCGGAACGGTTGCACTCCGGTGAGAGCCTTTATCAGATTGATGAAGAGCTTCTTGCCGAACTGGCTCCCGACCTAATTCTCACTCAGGACCTTTGTCAGGTTTGTGCGCCTTCGGGTAACGAAGTGTCCCAAGTCCTTAAGGGCCTGCCCGTAAAACCACAAATCCTTTGGTTGACACCCAAATCTTTGGAAGAGATAGACGACAATCTGCGCGAACTCGGCGCGGCCACTGGACGACTGCAGCGGGCTGAACAATTGATTGCTGATGGTCGCGCACGTTTGGAGAAGGTGCGGGCAGCGACGAGTAGATTGGTCGCGAGACCGCGAGTGTTTTGTATGGAATGGCTTGAGCCTGTCTATGCGAGCGGCCACTGGGTACCGGAGATGGTAAGCATAGCCGGCGGGGAGGATCGGCTCGGTCGCTTGAAGGGTGATTCGGAGCGTATTCCCTGGAAAGAAGTTCTGGAATGGGCGCCCTCAGTTCTGATCGTTATGCCGTGCGGCTTTAATTTGGCTCAGGTGGTGGAGCAGTCGCCACAATTGTTCGACAAACCTGGATGGTCTGATCTGCCGGCGGTGCGCGAGGGTCGAGTTTACGCTGTGGATGCCAATTCTTACTTTGCGCGGCCAGGTCCCAGAGTAGTAGAAGGAACCGAGTTGCTGGCCCACTTGATTCATCCTGACTTATTTGGTTGGGACGGCCCCGACACAGCATTTCAACGCATCTTGTAGCGCATGTTGTCCCGCCTTGCGTAGTATCGGCGCTTGTCGAGTGCGAGAGTCTCTTAATGATAAAAGAGATTAACATTCTCTGGATCACTGCCGGACTGGCTGTGACGGCGACACTATCGCCCTGACTGCCGCTACTCAGCCCACCTTGAAGAACTACTGATGGGCGGTATGCCAGGAATCCCGAAAGTAACGGCATCATTATGGAGGATTGAGAAGGTTGTCGCTATAAACTCGACAATATTTTGACACAGGCGCGAACAGACCGCGCGGTATCCTCCTGTTTGCCTGCAAAGGCGTCCCCTATCCCCTCCGGAAAAATACGGAATTTATGCCCCCTATCTACGTAGGTCTACGAATAGACAGATAAGAGACGCGGGACCATGATCGGGCTGCTCCCTGAAAGACGGATTAGTCTGAAGTTCCGCGATAAGGATCGACTTAAGGGCTTGGCTTAAGACTGTGACGGTCTTTGCAGTGCTCCCCGGTATGCAATCCTTCCTCGCCGAATTCCGGTGGAGTACGTTCAAATTCCGTCAGGGCTGAAGATTGAAGCGTTATAGCCACCCCTAAGAAACAACAATGTAAGGGACTCCGGTCGTCAATCCGCCCGGGAGCCGGATTACCAGAGCGCCGGAACTCTTTAATTTGATGACCAATAGAAAGGAGAAAAGCGATGGCTGCAGAAACTGCCCCATACGGCCGGATTACGCAACGGCCACCGGCAGTGAAGGACGTCCACATTGTGTGGATTACAGCCGGACTTAGTTGTGACGGTGACACAGTATCAGTCACAGCTGCTACCCAGCCAAGCATTGAGGACGTAGTTCTTGGGGCAATACCGGGGCTCCCAAAGGTACATCTGCACAATCCAGTACTTGCTTATGAGGTCGGCGACGACTTTATGAAGTACTGGTATCAAGCTGAGCAGGGACTAATCGATCCCTTCGTTTTGGTTGTCGAAGGCTCGATTCCGAATGAGAAGATTAAGGACGAGGGATACTGGGCGGCGCTTGGCACTGATCCGGTAAGCGGCCAGCCGATCACCACGAACGAGTGGATAGACCGGTTGGCGCCCAAAGCGTTGGCAGTTATGGGCGCGGGGACGTGCGCCACAAACGGTGGTATTCATGCAATGGCGGGAAATCCAACGGGTTGCATGGGGTTAAATGATTACCTTGGCTGGGATTGGAGGTCTAAGGCGGGGATTCCGGTGATCAATGTACCCGGGTGCCCGGTACAACCGGACAACTTTATGGAGACGGTTCTCTATCTGCTTTATCAAGCTGCCGGCTTGGCCCCGATGATTCCTCTCGATGAAGTCGGTCGGCCTACCTGGTTGTTTGGCAAGACTGTTCATGAAGGTTGTGACCGTGCGGGATACTACGAACAGGGCGACTTTGCTACGGAGTACGGATCGTCGAAGTGTATTGTTAAGTTGGGCTGCTGGGGGCCGGTGGTTAATTGCAATGTACCCAAGCGTGGCTGGATGGCCGGTATTGGCGGTTGTCCCAATGTCGGCGGGATCTGCATCGGCTGTACGATGCCGGGTTTCCCGGACAAATTCATGCCGTTCATGGACGAGCCACCGGGGAGCAGCGTTTCGGCCACTACAATCTCAGTATACGGCTCAGTGATTCGGATACTGCGCAGTATTACCAACTCGACAGTAAACAAGGAACCCAAGTGGCGGCATCCACGTCCGGAGCTCACCACGGGTTATCGACCGCCCTCCTACCTCCAGAGAAAGGAGCCGCTACCGTCATGAGTACAAGAACAACTACTGAAACCAAGGCGCCAGCTAAACCACGCACTCTGGTGGACATGAACTGGGATCCGATTACGAGAATAGTCGGAAGTCTCGGCATCTATACGAAGATCGATTTCAATAATAAAGAGGTTGCCGAGTGTTACAGCACCTCATCGATCTTTCGCGGTTACAGCATCTTCATGAAGGGTAAGGATCCGCGAGATGCCCACTTTATCACCAGTCGCATCTGCGGAATCTGTGGCGACAATCACGCAACCTGTGGCACCTACGCGCAGAACATGGCGTTCGGCGTCCGTCCGCCGGCAATCGCAGAATGGATCGTTAACCTCGGCGAGGCTGCTGAGTACATGTTCGACCATAACATCTTCCAGGACAATCTGGTTGGCGTCGACTTTTGCGAGCAGATGGTCAAGGAAACAAATCCAAGCGTTTGGGAGAAAGCCAAGAATACGCAGGCTCCGCACGCTGCCGATCATGGCTATCGGACCATCGCCGATATCATGACTGCCCTGAATCCCTTCTCGGGTGAGTTCTATCGCGAGACTCTTCATGTCAGTCGTTATACGCGAGAAATGTTCTGTTTGATGGAAGGACGCCACGTCCACCCTTCGACACTCTATCCGGGAGGTGTTGGCACGGTGCCGACAGTGCAACTCTTCACGGACTACCTGGTTCGCCTGATGCGCTACTGCGAGTTCATGAAGAAGGTCGTGCCGCTACACGACGATCTCTTTGACTTTATGTACGAGGCGTTACCCGGTTACGAGAAGGTGGGCCAACGACGCATTCTGCTCGGATGCTGGGGATCTTTCAACGATCCGAGCGTTTGTGACTATACCTATCAGAACATGAACGATTGGGGTAACGCGATGTTCGTCACGCCCGGCGTGGTCGTGGACGGCAAGTTAGTTACGACCAATCTGGTCGACATTAATCTTGGCATCCGGATCCTGCTCGGCAGTTCTTACTATGACGATTGGGACAAGGAAGAGGTCTACGTCAAACACGATCCTCTCGGTAATCCGGTGGATCGCAAACATCCGTGGAACCAAACGACGATCCCAAGGCCTCAGAAGCGCGACTTCAACAACAACTACACGTGGGTGATGTCACCGCGTTGGTTTGATGGCAAAGACCATCTTGCGCTGGATACTGGTGGTGGACCCTTCGCGCGTTTTTGGGCGACAGCGCTCGCCGGCAAGGTCGACAATGGATACATCAAAGCGACGGGCAGTAGCGTCAAGATTTACATGCCAAAGACGGCCATGAAGCCCGAAGTCGAGTTCGAATGGAAGATTCCGAAGTGGAGTAACACCATCGAACGCGATCGCGCGCGGACATATTTTCAGGCATATGCTGCGGCGGCTGCTCTGTACTTTACCGAACAGGCCCTGGCTGAGTTGCACGCCGGACGCAGTAAGACATGGACCGAATTCAAGGTGCCGGATGAGGCAATTGGCTGTGGTTTCCACGAAGCAGTACGCGGAGTGCTATCGCACCACGTTGTCATTCGTGACGGCAAGATTGCGAATTATCATCCTTACCCGCCAACTCCATGGAACGCCAATCCGCGGGATATTTACGGAACACCCGGACCCTACGAGGATGCGGTGCAAAACACACCTATCTTTGAAGAGAATGGACCGGATAACTTCAAGGGCATTGACATCATGCGCACGGTGCGGAGCTTTGACCCGTGCCTGCCATGTGGGGTTCATATGTACCTTGGCAACGGCAAGACCCTGGAGACCCACCATTCGCCAATGTTTGGAATGGTGAAGTGACGGGGAAGAACTGAATAAATGGCGCGGCGCAGCGGGGGTAAGCGCGGTCATTAGGCAGGCGCAGCCAGGAATGGGGTTCACCCCTCGCTTCTTCCCGGCCTCTCAAGGCTCCGGCAGGGCTTGGGTGATTTGAAGAAGCGGTGGTATATGCCCGATTTCTGGCTGCGCCTGGCTTCCTGGCCGCTATCTGCCTGACTGCGCCTTTGAGGTTCAAATACTGTTCGTCGGCTGGTGGTTATATGGACAACCAAAGTTTAGCTTCACGAATGCAGCAGATCGAAGGCCTGATCCGAAAGATCGAGAGCCTTCCGGATCCTGACGTCCGTACCACCACCCTCGAGCTTGTTCAGTTGCTGATGGAGTTTCATGGAGCGGGACTAGACCGATTGATGGAGATCATTTCCGAGGCTGGCGAGTCGGGTTACTCTATCTTCGATAATTTTGCGAAAGATGAACTTGTCGGGAGTCTGTTGTTGCTCTATGGGCTCCACCCACTCACTCTCGAAGAGCGAGTGGTCCATGCTCTGGACAAAGTGCGACCGTACCTGGATTCCCATGGCGGCAATGTTGAATTGGTGGGAATTGCAGACGGTGTTGTGAAGCTGAGGATGCAGGGGAGTTGTAAGAGTTGTCCGTCGTCTGCAATGACTTTGAAGCTGGCAATCGAAGAGGCCATCTACAATGCGGCCCCGGATGTGATGGCGATCGAGGCCGAGGGCGTGCAGGAGCAACCGCTACCTCAAAAGTTTGTACAGATAGGCAGGACGGCAGGAAACGGTGGCGCTTCGGCGTCGGCTAAGGGTAATGGCTGGGAGGACGTTAGCGATCTAAAAACATTTGACGAGAGCTCGTTGAAGATGATGAAGGTAAGCGGGCGTGCGATCCTCTTCTGTAAAGTTGGAGACGCGCTCTATGCTTACGACGACGATTGCCCCGGCTGTAGTCAACCGCTCCACGCCGGCTCGCTGGAAGCGTCCAGTCTCATCTGCAATGGTTGTAAGCAACGATTCGATGTAATCCGCGCCGGACGAGGTCTCGATCAGCCCGAACTACACCTTGAACCGTTCCCGCTGTTGATTGAAGGCGGGCGAGCAAAAGTGGCTCTGCCTCATGCCACTCCGATCGGCTTCTAACATGGCGACGTTGCAAAGCGATGAGTGACTCAAACGGAGAAAAACCCGCGGAAACGTCCTTCAATGTACTGCGCCGCTTAGTGCGTCCGCGGGCTGTCGCGGAAAGGTGTGAACTGTGCGCCAGAGAGTTACCTGCTGAGCATGACCATCTGGTTGAACCGGCGACCCGAAAGATGCTCTGCGCGTGCCAGCCCTGTGCGATCCTGTTCAGCGGTAGTGCTAAGACTAAGTACCGGCGTGTACCGCGGCGTATCCTCGCCCTCTCGAATTTTCAGATGAGCGAGTCTCAATGGGAGAGCTTAGCGATTCCGATTGGGATGGCGTTCTTCTTCCAGAGCAGTGTGGCTGGAAGAGTCGTATCGCTTTATCCGAGTCCGGCAGGAGCCACTGAATCACTGCTCGATCTCGAATCGTGGGACGAGATAGTGAAAGAGAACCCGATCCTGAATCAGATGGAGCCGGATACGGAGGCGCTCCTTGTCAATCGA
Organism: Pyrinomonadaceae bacterium; assembly: GCA_035512935.1. GTDB lineage: Bacteria > Acidobacteriota > Blastocatellia > Pyrinomonadales > Pyrinomonadaceae > PSRF01. The sequence goes on from DATKDA010000199.1 coordinate 18,537, forward strand.
GTGCGCGGCGCCTCAGAGTACTATCTGCTGCCAATCGACGAGTGCTACAAGTTGGTGGGCCTAATCAGGGCGAACTGGCGCGGATTATCCGGTGGAACTGAAGTGTGGGAAAAGATTGGCGGCTTTTTTACGGCATTGAAAGATAAGGCCGTGCCGGCTGGAGCTGTCGCCCATGCCTGACTTGCAATTTCAGGTCGAGGGCGGCGAGCCCGTGCCTTTCACCGCCGCGCCGTTGCTGGCACTCAAGCTCCGCATCACGAACGCAATTGCGGAACAGTCGATTCAGACGATCGCGTTGCAGTGTCAGATTCAGATAGAGGCGACGCGCAGAAAATATGCGGCCTCGGAGCAGGAACGCCTGCTGGATCTTTATGGTGAGCGGGAACGATGGGGCCAGACTTTACGCGCGATGTTGTGGACCCATTCGAGCGTGATGGTCCCGCCATTTCAGGGAAGCAGGCTTGTCGATCTGCCCGTGCCTTGCACCTTCGATTTCAATGTGGCCGCTGCGAAGTATTTTGCGGGGCTCGAGGATGGCGAGGTCCCGCTAAACCTGCTGTTCAGCGGCACTGTCTTCTATGAATCCGGCGACGGGGCTTTGCAGGTAGAACAGATTCCCTGGGATAGGGAGGCTCGCTATCGGCTGCCGGTGCGCGTCTGGCAGGATATGATGGAGATCTACTATCCGAACTCGGCCTGGCTATGTTTGCGGCGGGACGCTTTCGATCTTCTGTCCCGGTACAAGCAGCAGAATGGCATCCCTACCTGGGAGCAAGCTGTGGAAAGTCTCGTGGCCGGCGTGAAGACTAGATAATTGCGGGGCGCGCAAGTTGAAGCGCTGCTTAAGCACAATGACTACTACTACCGTGGAAAAGATCGCGAACGCCGTGCTCTATGAGGGCTACATTTTATACCCATATAGAGCCTCGGCGGTGAAGAATCAGCAGCGCTGGAACTTTGGCGCAGTCTCCCCGGAGGCGTACAGCAATGCTACGAAGGGTGTCGACTCGTGGACCATGCAGACGGAATGTCTGGTCCATTCCGGGCGCGAGACTTCGTTGGACGTGAAAGTTCGCTTTCTGCACCTGGTTTCGCGCGAGGCCGGCGAGTTGATAACGCCGGCCTCCGAGTCTGATCCGAATCTCAGCGACTTTAACGTCGTCCCGATGCTCGAGGTGAACGGGCAGTACTTTCAGACCTGGCAAGAAGCGATTGAACGCGAAATTGTAATCTCTGGTTTCGAATTAAGCGCGGCGGATCCAGAGCCGCGGCAACTCGCTTTCGAGTTCCCGGCAACCCACGCAATCGAACCGTTGCGCGACGAAGAAACTGGCCGGATTGCCGGTGTTCTCAGTCGCCGTCAACAGGCCATTGCGGGCAGGTGTGAAGTTTCAGCGCGGCGGCTGACTCAGGATCTACTGCGCGTTTCGGTTCAGATCGTGAACGTGACGCCCATGACAGACGCAAGATGGGAGAATCGCGAAGCTGCTTTGCTGCGCGCTCTTGTTTCTACGCATACGATTCTCAACCTGAGCGGAGGAGACTTTTTTTCCCTGCTCGATCCGCCCGTGACATTGGCTGAGGCGGTGGCCCAGTGTCAGAACGTCGGAACCTACCCGGTGCTGGTTGGAGTCGAAGGAGAACGCGACTGCATGTTGTCTTCCCCAATCATCCTTTATGACTATCCGCAAATTGCCCCGGAAAGTGCCGGCGATTTTTATGATGGAACCGAGATTGATGAAATACTCACGCTTCGCATCATGACGTTGACTGATGAAGAGAAGCGTGAAATGCGGAGCGTCGATGAACGTGCTCGCCAGATACTGGAACGGACAGAGAAGCTCTCAACGCAGGAGATGATGAAACTTCACGGCGCGCTGCGTTACCCGGGTCATACCGAGGAGAAAAAGCATGAATGAGTGGGAATGGCAACTCCTGGAAGACAAAACGGCGTTAGAGCACGTGAGAATCGCCGGCGTTGATATCAAACAGGGTGACCGCGTGCGCTTGAAACCCCGGGCTGGCGCGGATGTTTTCGATATCGTGCTCGCTGGGAAGACTGCCGTAGTAGAGGCTATCGAGCAGGACTATGAAGGCCAGGCCCACCTTGCAGTTGTCGTGGAAGAAGATCCTGGTCGCGACATGGGAATGTTGCGGCAGCCCGGCCATCGCTTCTTCTTCTCACCCGAGGAGGTTGAGCCGCTTTGACAGATCAGCGCATTCTCGTCGCCGGAATTGGCAACATTTTTCTTGGGGATGACGCGTTTGGGTGCGAAGTAACCAAGCTCCTGATGCAACGGACATGGCCCAACGGGGTTCGTGTAGTCGATTTTGGCATTCGCGGTTTCGATCTCGTTTATGCCCTGCTCGATGATTATGACGCGGCAATCTTAATTGATGCAGCGCCGCGGGGAGGTGAACCGGGCACGCTTTACACCATCGAGCCTGACCTCAGCGAATTGGATGAGCTGAAGGCTCAGGACATGATGATTGAAACCCATGGCATGAACCCGATGAAGGTGCTTAGTACTGTGAAATCGATGGGTGGCCACATAAAGCGGATTCTGTTGGTAGCTTGCGAGCCGGCGACTTTTGGGCCCGAAGAAGGTCACATGGGATTAAGTGAGCCCGTTAGTGCTGCCGTCCCGGAGGCAGCAAGAATCGTTGAGAACCTCATCATGAAAATCCTGAAGGATCCGGCCGCCGAAGCTGCGAGTGCAGGTTCGGGTTCCAGGATGTCGTGATTGTGAACAAAGGGGAGAACGCCTTCGATGTGAGGCAAAGCCGGAAAGACCAGCAGGAGATAGACCACGTCGGCCCGGTCACTTCGAGCCGGGGAAAGGATGATTGTGGTAGCCCAACCAGGCAAAGAGTCAGAAAACAAGGTTGGTATCGTTCGGTTCCAACTCGCTCCCGAACAGAGCCGCGTGACTGTGCAGGCATTCGCAGAGGGACTGTTCTCAGCTTTTGGGCATAATCCGGTTTTCCTGGTGCGTGAATTCTCGGGTTATGCCGAGCTTAACCCCGAGACGTTCTCGGATGCCGCAGTAAAGATAACGGTGCCGGCCGGATCTCTTGTTGTGATAGATGACGTTAAGGAAAAGGACCGCATCGAGATCGAGCGGATGATGCGTGAGGAAGTTCTTGAAATCGCGAAGTATCCCGACATCGTTTTCGAGAGCACCAACATCTCCTTATCCAGAATCACTCAGGGGAGATATCGGGCCAGGATCATTGGGGACCTGACTCTGCACGGTGTAACTCAGAGCAATCTCTGGATTTACGCGGAGGTTTCATTTAACGACGAACGGCTTCGAGCGCAGGGCGAGTTTTCACTCAAACAAAGTGACTTTCAGATCAAACGGGTTTCGGTAGCGGGCGGTACACTGAAGGTTAAGAACGAAGTAAAGCTCACGTTTGATATCGTGGGGCTAAGAACGGAAGGATGAGATCGAGGAGAGATGCACGAACTTTCGATCGCGCTGAGCATGATCGATATGGCGAGCCAGGAGTCGCAGCTCAGAAGTGGAGCGCGGGTAACGGCGTTGCACTTGCGACTGGGCCCGCTATCGGGCGTGGTTAAGGACGCGCTGTTGTTCTCCTACGAAGTCGCGTGCCAGGGAACCGCTCTCGAAGGTTCCCAGTTGATTATCGAAGATGTTCCGGTCGTCATCCATTGCTCCCAATGTGCGGCAGAGCGAACGCTGGAGTCGATTCAGCTCTTCCGTTGTCCTGTTTGTGAAACGCCCTCTTCTGAGGTTGTACGAGGAAGAGATCTGGAGGTAGTAGCGCTGGAACTCGAAGAAGCCTTCGAGGCGCCGGAGCTTCAGTATGTCGAGGAGCTTGCAAAATGAATACTCAGCCCCGTTTGGTCGAGGTTCGGCAGAATGTCTTAAAGCAGAATGATCTGTTGGCGCGAACATTGCGCGAACGATTCGTTGCCGCGGGCGTGTTCGTTGTCAGTCTGGTCTCCAGTCCCGGCTCTGGTAAGACTGCACTGCTGGAAACGACCTTGACACGTTTGCGTGAGAGCGGATGCCGGGTGGCGGCCCTGGTGGGCGATCTGGCCACAGCCAACGATGCGGCAAGATTGGCTCGTAGTCAGGCGCCGGTACGGCAGATTACGACCGGAACTATTTGTCATCTTGATGCCGAAATGGTCGATCGTTCCCTCGCTGACTTTGAACTCGAGGATCTTGACTTTCTCTTCATCGAGAATGTAGGCAATCTTGTTTGTCCCTCCAGCTATGATCTTGGTGAGAACCTGCGGCTCGTGCTCATGTCTGTAACGGAAGGCGAAGACAAGCCTTTAAAGTATCCAACGATCTTTAATACCGCTGACGTTGCAGTGCTCACGAAGCTTGATCTGGCGGACGCTGTCGAGTTTGACGTTGCCGCTGCCCGTGAAAACATCCAGGCGGTACGGCCGGGGATGAAGGTTTTCGAGCTTTCCGTGAAGAGTGGTGAAGGCTTGGATGAATATTTGGGCTTCTTAGATTCACATCTCGCCCCGAGAATGGCATCCTGTCCGTAACCCGGTGCGAGAGTTGATTGAGTTTACGAGTGAAGAGTAGATGCCTGAAGGAAAAGTTTCTTTATGGCTACGCGTTCTCAGATCCTGGTGCGGGGAATTGTACAGGGGGTTGGCTTTCGACCGTTTGTCTACACCCAGGCGAGTCGCCGCGCCTTGCGTGGCAGAGTGCTCAACAACACTACTGGAGTCTTCATTGAACTAGAGGGGAACCGTGGTGATATCGAAGAGTTCCTTACAGATCTGAAATCTAATCCGCCGCCCCTCTCGACTATCGAAACAATCGAGTGCAGCCACGATCTGGCGCCGATCGATTATCACGACTTTCTGATCCTGGACAGTGCGCAGGACGGCGAGCGTTTCGTTCCGATTCCGGTAGACATTTCGACCTGTGATGATTGTCTGAAAGAACTGTTTGATCCTCACGATCGCCGCTACCGTTACCCGTTCATCAACTGCACCAATTGCGGTCCGCGTTTTACAATCATTCAAGATATTCCATACGATCGTGCTCGGACCACGATGGAGAAATTTGAGATGTGTGCCGCCTGTCGTGCCGAGTATGAGAATTCGCACGATCGGCGCTTTCATGCCGAGCCAGTAGCCTGTCCTGCGTGTGGACCACAACTGAGGTTAATTAGCACATCCGCTCTTGGCGTGGAGATCGGGAGTGGCGAACCGGATGCCCTTGTCAGTTCCACGCGCGAGTTCTTGTTAGCCGGAAAGATTGTGGCTGTGAAGGGGATTGGTGGATTTCATTTGGCCTGCGATGCCCTGTCAGCAACCGCCGTCGAGCGTTTGCGGTCGCGTAAGTATCGAGAAGATAAACCATTTGCCATGATGGCAAGTTCCCTCGACGTGATCCGGGAACACTGTGACGTGTCTGATGCTGAAGCAGAACTGCTCAAATCGGAACGACGGCCGATTGTGCTGTTGCACCGGAAGCCCACCTCCACGATCCCGGCTGCGGTGGCGCCGGGTGTGATTCAGTTCGGTTTCATGTTGCCCTACTCACCGCTGCACTACCTGCTGCTCGAGAACGTGGACCAACCTTTGGTGATGACCAGCGGCAACGTTTCAGATGAGCCAATCAGCTACGACGATGCGGAGGCCATCGAACGACTGAGCGGGATCGCCGACTACTTCTTGTTGCACGACCGCCCGATCCATATGCGCACGGATGATTCAGTGGCGCGAGTTTTTCGGGGTCGCGAGATGTTATTGCGCCGATCGCGCGGCTACGTGCCTGCTCCAATTACGACGGCGGTCACCTTTGGACATGAGATTCTCGCCTGTGGAGCAGAATTGAAGAACACGTTCTGCCTAACCCGCGATAACTATGCTTTTGTGAGTCACCACATCGGGGACCTCGAGAACCTCGAAACGTTCAACTCATTTACCCATGGCATCGAGCACTTCAAGCGACTGTTTTATCTTCATCCCGAAGTAGTCGCCTATGATTTGCATCCGGAATATCTGTCTACAAAGTACGCCTGTGGGCTTGATGACGTTTCAGTAAAGGTTGGGATTCAACATCATCATGCGCATATTGCGAGTTGCATGGCGGATAACCGGATCGAAGGTGAAGTGATTGGCGTGGCTATGGATGGGCTGGGTTTTGGCGCCGATGGCCGAATGTGGGGCGGCGAATTTTTTGTCGCGGATTTTCTCGAAGCCGAACGATTGGCCCATCTGGCATACATTCCAATGCCTGGGGGAGCTAAGGCGATACGCGAGCCATGGCGCATGGCGGCGGTCTATCTGCACCGTGTGTTTGGACCCGATTTTCTAAAGCTCGATCTCGATTTTACCCGTGACTTGGACCGGTCAGCCTGGACCACTCTCCTGAGTATGACGGAAAGCGGTACGAACAGCCCGGTAACCTCCAGCATGGGCCGGCTGTTCGACGCAATTTCGGCTTTGCTCGGCGTGCGCAAGACTATTAACTATGAGGGGCAGGCCGCGATTGAGCTTGAAGCGCTGGCTGAGCAAAACGCGACTCGCTGGTACAAGTTTGACATGCGACCTGACAGCGGCGAGATCGGCGCCGAAACCTTGTTTCGTCAGGCTGTGGAAGATCTGCTCGATAATGTTAGTCCGGAGGAAGTGTCGGCAAGATTCCACCTGGGTGTAGCCCACTTGATCTCGATGGTCGCTCGCCACATCCGCCGGGACAGAAAATTGAATCGGGTGGTACTGTCTGGTGGTGTTTTTCAGAATATGTTTTTGCTTGAGCGAACGTGCCGGCTCCTTGCCGCCGATCGCTTCGAAGTCTTTACACATCAGCGGGTGCCGCCGAACGATGGGGGCATTTCACTGGGGCAGGTCGTTATAGCGAACGCCCAACTTGCTTCGGGGAGGATTTGATATATGTGTCTTGCAATACCGGGAAAGATTGTTGAAATCGTCGATGAAGAGAATCAGATTGCCAAAGTCGAGGTAGGTGGCGTAAGACGCAATATCAATATCGGAATGCTTGGTAAGGAAGAGACGAGCATTGGTGACTATGTGCTTATCCATGTGGGCTTTGCCATGAGCAAGATCGACGAACAGCAGGCCCAGGAGACGTTGCGAGTACTCGAGGAGATTGGCGAATTTCAAACAGAACTCGAACAGTTCAAGACAGCAGCAGATTAAATGCCGGAGAGCTATAAGCAGGATGACCAAAAGCGCAGTTGATGATTTCTCACGTTCCTTCTATCCGTTTCTGCACGAGGATCCTAAAGACCCGGCAGAGTTGATAGAAGAATTGGGCTTTTCGCTGCTCGAGAAGGCGCGGGAGAGCGCAACTGTAAAGACCGAATTCTTTGAGGCGAACAAGGACACCGTAATTTCTGCGTCCCTGATGCTTGCCAAGGCGTTTCACCGGGGAAGGAAGCTGCTCGTTTGCGGTAATGGCGGCTCGGCAACGGATGCTCAACACGTCGCCGTTGAATTCATGCACCCGATAATCGTTGGGCGTAAGGCGCTGCCTGCCATCTGTTTGACAAACGATATGGCTATGGTGACGGCGGTTGCCAATGACGTCGGATTTGACGATGTGTTTACCCGGCAGTTGATTGCGCTGGGCACTGAAGGTGACGTATTGCTCGGCATCTCGACTAGCGGGAACTCGGAAAATCTCAGCCACGCTTTCGAGACTGCGCGACGGATGAAGCTCGGCACGATCGGGTTTGCCGGAAACGAAGGCGGCAAGATGGCTGAGATGGCGGCCAACGGTCTCCTTGACCATTTCCTGACTGTGCCGACATCGAGCATTCACCGGATCCAGGAGACGCATGTGGCCCTCTATCACATCATGTGGGACATGGTGCATACGTTCCTCCAGCACCCATCGTTGGTGACCTGAACGCCCGCGTACCAGAGCAGGAGGGAGTACACGGATGAAATTCATAGACGAATACCGCCAGAGCGACCTGGCCCTTAAGCTGGCTGATCAGATTACCCGGCTGAGCGATCGGCCGCTAAAGTTGATGGAAGTCTGCGGCGGTCATACGCATACAATCTTCAAATACGGGATCGAAGATCTGCTACCTGAGAACATCGAAATGATCCATGGACCAGGCTGCCCGGTTTGCGTTATTCCGCTGGGCCGTGTGGATGATGCGATTTCAATCGCCCGGCAGCCGGAAGTTATCTTTACAACCTTCGGCGATGCGATGCGCGTACCCGGTTCCGAAACCAGTCTGCTCGATGCCAAGGCCCGGGGCGCCGACGTGCGCATGGTCTACTCCCCGCTGGATGCGCTGAAGATTGCGAACAAGAATCCCGACCGGCACGTCGTGTTTTTTGGGCTCGGCTTTGAGACTACGGCGCCGTCGACTGCAATGACTGTGCTTCAGGCTGCAAAAGACGGGATCGATAACTTCAGTGTCTTTTGCAATCACATCACCATCATTCCTGCGTTGAAAGCGATGCTCGATTCGCCCGACTTGAAGCTTGATGGCTTTGTTGGGCCGGGCCACGTCAGCACGGTCATCGGCACCCGTTGTTATGAGTTCGTCCCTAAGGAATACCGCAAACCTTTGGTGGTAGCCGGCTTTGAACCGCTCGACGTTCTCCAGGCCGTGTACATGATTGTCAAGCAGATCATCGAGGGTCGCGCCGAAATCGAGAACCAGTACTCGCGCGTGGTCTATCGGGAAGGCAATCGGCGGGCGCTCGGAGTCCTGTCCGAGGTCTTTGAGCCGCGCGACTATTTCGAGTGGCGGGGGTTGGGATCGATTGCCCACAGTGGCATGCGTCTGCGTTCGAAATATTCGGCATTTGACGCTGAACTCAGGTTCCAGGTCCCCGGGTTGCGCATCGCGGACCCCAAGGCTTGTCAGTGCGGAGAGATTTTGAAAGGCGTGAAGAAGCCCTGGGAATGCAAAGTGTTCGGCACGGCTTGCACGCCCGAGACCCCGATCGGTTCGTGCATGGTTTCGTCCGAGGGCGCGTGTGCTGCTTACTACAACTTTGGTCGTCTGTCAAAGATTGCTGAGCGGTCACACAGTGCCTCGGCTTGAGAGTCTAATTGGACAGGATTTACAAGGGGCTTGCGATCCTGTTGTTGAAGAGAAGTTGATGTCAAAAGCGTTCAGTCCGTCGCCACTCTTTGAGAGAGTAGAAAGAGCGCGCCGGCGAAAACATAAATTTAAAGGTACGCATATCACGCTAGCCCACGGCAGCGGTGGCCGGGCTATGCACGAACTGGTCGAAGGTTTGTTCCTCGAGTATCTCCGCAACCCTCTGCTCGAAGCCCTGGAAGACCAGGCAGTGTTCGAACTCGGTGGCAATGAGGCGATCGGAAACGGCAAGCGGACTACGAGGATCGCCTACACCACCGACTCTTATGTGGTCGATCCGATCTTCTTTCCCGGTGGTGACATGGGTAAGCTTGCTGTCCATGGCACCATCAACGATCTGGTGATGAGCGGGGCGCGGCCACTCTATCTTTCCGCGGGCTTCATTCTTGAAGAGGGGTTTCCGATCGAAGATTTGCGACGCATCCTTGCATCAATGCGAGATGCCGCGGCTGAGGCGGGCGTCGCCGTCGTTACCGGAGACACAAAAGTTGTCCAGAAAGGAAGCGCCGATAAACTCTTTATCAATACTTCGGGAATCGGCGTCATCGAATCGCCCGTGCGGCTTGCAGCGACCCGGGCGGAGATCGGCGACAAAGTCATTGTCAGCGGCAATATCGGCGATCACGGCACTGCGATCATGATTGCGCGCGGCGAGTTGGAACTGGAAACCGACATCGAAAGCGATACCGCCGCTCTGAATTTCCTCGTTGCAGACATGCTGGATGAAGCCAGCCGCGCCGGAGCCCTCGAAGCGATCCACTGCCTGCGCGATCCGACACGCGGGGGACTGGCAACTACGCTCAACGAATTTGCGATGAGCTCTGAACTGTGTATCGAGATCAGTGAAGCCCTCATTCCTGTGCGCGAAGAGGTAAAAGGCGCCTGCGAAATCCTGGGGCTTGATCCGCTTTACGTTGCCAATGAAGGCAAGCTGGTGGCGCTAGTTTCCAATGCACTTGCCGATCGGATGATTGAGCGCATGAACCAGAATCAGCACGGAACGAACGCCTGCGTCATCGGCGAAGTGAAAGCAGAGCCACGCGGCATTGTCGCGATGCGTACGGGTTTTGGCGGTACGCGGATCGTCGACATGCTGGCCGGGGAACAACTGCCCCGCATCTGCTGACTAACTCTTTGGAGTGCGGCGGCCGGCGCCGTTTTGGTCCTCTTAAAACTATGAGTCAACTAATCGTTATCGCAGCCCTTCTGGACGTCCCTTCGTTGCCAACCGTGGGAGTATTCGCTCTGCTTGGCCTGGGACTCGTGTTGGGGTTGAAGCACGCTGTCGAAGTCGATCACGTCGTGGCAGTCTCCACTATCGTGAGCGAACACCGCAATCTGTGGCGTTCAGCAATAGTCGGAGGGCTTTGGGGCGTGGGCCATACGGCATCGTTGGTAATCGTGGGTGTGCTTGTGCTCGCGTTTCGGATCGCGATACCGCCTTCCGTAGCGAGTTGGCTGGAATTTAGCGTGGCGCTGATGATCATTCTACTGGGCGCGCTTGCCGTGATGCGGGTTCTGCGCAACCGGGCCGACGTGCACATGCATCAACACAGTCATGATGGCAAGGAGCACGTCCATATCCATTTTCACGAACGCGGCGCCGAGCACAACGACCATCCGGAAACGCACTCGCATCAGATTTCCCGACTGGGCTTTAAACCGCTGGTGGTGGGAGCCGTTCATGGACTAGCCGGCTCGGCCGCCTTGACGCTGCTGGTGCTGGTCCAGATCCCGTCAATCCCGCTCGGGCTCTTTTACTTGCTGGTGTTCGGGATAGGCTCGATCGCCGGAATGGTTTTCACGTCAGGATTGATCGGGTTGCCTTTCGCATTAAGCGCGCGCCGTCTTACGCGACTCAACCACGGATTGCAGGCCTTAGCCGGTTGCCTGAGCATCGCATTTGGACTGTGGTATGCCTATGAGATCGGAGTCACCGACAATCTGTGGGGACTGACTCCGTAACATGTTTAACCCTCACTGCGCTCAATTAGCATCTGTGCCAATTCGTTTAGACCGCGAGCGTCATCGTCGTCAAACCTGCCAGAGTCGGGACTGTCAACATCAAGCACGCCGATCAACTGGTCTTCGTTCATCAGTGGAATGACGATTTCCGAGTTTGAAGCACTGTCGCAGGCAATGTGACCCGGGAATTCGTGAACGTTGGGAACCAGAATGGTCTCGCGGCGCGCCGCCGCTGTCCCGCAAACCCCTTTGCCCACCGCAATCCGTACACATGCAGGCTTTCCCTGAAATGGGCCAAGCACGAGTTCACCCTCTTTCAGAAAATAGAAACCTACCCAGTTGATTTCAGGCAAAGAATGAAAGAGCAGCGCTGAGGTGTTGGCGGCGTTGGCAATCAGATCGCGCTCGTCCGCCAATAGATGACTTAATTGCGTAGCCAGGAACTCATAAAGCTCGCTTTTCGAAGTGGCAGCGGATTCGATCAGTTGAAACGTCATCGTTTACGCCCCATTGCCTGAAGGCCTGATGCTGATCACCACCGACTTTGATACCGGTGTATTACTTTTATCGGCAACGCTGCGCACCGGCACAAGCACATTTGCCTCGGGAAAATATGTGGCCGCGCAGCGCTGCGGGATATCATAGGGAACCACAACAAACCGGCGTGCGATTCGTTCTTGGCCATCAAAGTGGCTTACAAGGTCGACGACCTGCCCTTCAGTTAAGTCCGCCGACCGCATGTCGTCACGATTGAGGAGGACCACGCGTCTGCCATTGCTGATGCCGCGGTAGCGATCGTTCAGACTATAGATCGAGGTATTGAACTGATCATGACTGCGGATGGTCATCATCAGCAACTGATCTTCCTTCAGATTGTGTTCTGGTAAAGGGTGAACTGTAAATACCGCTTTACCGGAAGGGGTTTTGAATTTCCGCTCCCGCACTGCATTCGGCAGTTGAAAACCGGCCGGCCTGCGAACACGTTGGTTATAGTCTTCAAATCCCGGCACGACACGCGCGATGGCTGCACGGATGCGATCGTAATCTGCAACCATCTGCTCCCACTCTACGTTGGTCCGGTCGCGCAGTGTCGCGCGGGCCAGGCGTGCCACGATAGCCGGTTCACTGAGGAGCTGACTTGATGCCGGCTCGAGGGAGCCGCGCGATGCCTGGACCACCGCCATCGAATTCTCAGTAGTCACAAATTGCGGCCCTGTTTCCTGGAGGTCCGTTTCGGTCCGCCCCAGACAAGGCAGAATCAACGCCTGCTCGCCGGTAATTAAATGAGCCCGGTTGAGTTTGGTCGAAACATGGGCGGTCAGGCGGGTGCGTCGCAGCGCGGTAGCCGTGAACTCGGTATCGGGGGTTGCCGACAGAAAGTTTCCGCCGAGAGCAAAGAAGACCTTTGCCTGGCCGGCGTGCATCGCTTCAATCGCCCGAACCGTGTCAAATCCGTGTCGTCGCGGCGGTTCGAAGTTGAACTCGGCGCCTAACTGATCGAGGAATGCTTCAGTTGGGCGTTCCCAGATTCCCATCGTGCGATCGCCCTGCACATTACTGTGACCACGCACGGGACAGAGACCTGCGCCCGGCTTGCCAACCTGTCCGCGCAGCAGCATCAGGTTAACAATCTCCTGGATATTCGCCACTGCGTTCTTGTGCTGAGTCAGACCCATGGCCCAACAGAAGATGGTGCGCTCTGATTCGACGAATATTTTCGCTGCCGCTTCAAGCTCTGGTCTTGGCACACCGGCCTGCTCGAGGAGGTCTTCCCAGCGCGTTTTGTGTAAAGCTTCTGCAAACTGTTCGAATCCGGACGTGTAAGTCTTGATGAAATCATGGTCCAACACCTGTCCCGGCCGGCGCTCCTCTTCGGCCAGAACCGCTTTCATAATCCCCTTCAACAGAGCGACGTCACCATTAATGCGAACCTGAAGAAAGAGATCGGCAAGCGCGGTACCACTGCCTATCCAACTGCCGGGATTTTGTGGATGCTTGAAGCGCGTCATGCCCGCTTCGGGAAGCGGGTTTATGTGGACGAGTTTGCAGCCGTTGTTCTTCGCCCGTTCCAGCGCGGTAAGCATTCGCGGATGGTTGGTGCCCGGATTCTGTCCGATCACAAAGATCGCCTCCGCCAGATCAAAATCATCGAGGCTTACCGTCCCTTTACCAACTCCGATCGTTTCGCTTAATGCAGTGCCGCTGGATTCGTGGCACATGTTCGAGCAGTCCGGGAGATTGTTCGTGCCAAACTGCCGAACGAAGAGTTGGTAAAGAAAAGCGGCTTCATTACTGGTGCGGCCTGAGGTGTAAAAGAGGGCTTGATCAGGTGATTGAAGCGCATTCAACTCAACCCCAATCAGGTTGAAAGCGTCATCCCAGCTGATCGGCTCGTAGTGGGTGGCGCCGCGGCGCAGGACCATGGGTTCAGTAAGCCGGCCCTGTTTATTCAGCCAGTAGTCAGACTGCGAGGCGAGATCGGCGACACTCCACTCCTGAAAGAACTCGGAGGTTACACGTTTGGTCGTGGCTTCATCGGCAACGTGTTTGGCGCCGTTCTCGCAGAACTCCGCGTGGGAGCGCTCCGCGTCGGGTTCGGGCCAGGCACATCCCGGACAATCAAAACCACCTTGCTGATTAAGTTTCAGGAGAGTGCGCAGGCCTCTTGACGGTCCCATCTCAGACCATACACTTTTGATGGTTGAGACGATTGCGGGTACTCCGCCGGCGCTCTTGCTGATCGGTGTGATCTGAATAGGCGCTGACTCCTCGGGAGGCTGAGCGTTGGGCTGGGTTTTGTCTTTATCCGCCATGTTGTGTCTTCGGGTAAAGACATATTCTATGCGGCTGAAGGGCTGTTCACAAACGAATCACCTTGCGTCCTCGTCGGTGATTAAAACCACGTCGCTCGTAATCACCCCACGCGACGCTACCAGTCTGCCTTCTCGGGACCAGTCAAACGAGAAAATCTGACTGTTTTGGAAGTGGGTTACCTGCTTTGGCCCTCCGCCATCAATGCTCT